>CALMWN010000150.1 GCA_937873555.1 uncultured Clostridia bacterium | reverse complement strand
TTATTTGGTTTTGTAACATTACAGGATTGTTCGAACTGTGTATCAGCCTTATAAAGCCGCTGGTCCGCCTGGTAGGGTTGCCGGATGAAGTTGCAAAAACATTCCTGTATGGATTCTTCAGACGCGACTATGGTGCTGCGGGATTATACGACCTTCAGAAATCCGGAGCGTTGTCTCCGAGGCAGCTGACCGTAGCAGCATCAACCCTGACACTGTTCCTGCCATGTATAGCCCAGCTGTCCATGAACATAAAGGAGCGCGGATTTAAAGCAGCAATGGCTATGGCGGCATTTATCCTGCCCTTTGCGTTCCTTGGAGGATTTGTACTAAACTGGATTTTAGTTTTATTTAAGGTGATGCCATGATTAAATGTAGCTTTTGCGGACACTCGTTTGATCCGGAACAGGCAAAGTCCTGCTGCAGCGGTTGCCCGATGCAACGCACATGCAACAAACACAAGTGCCCAAACTGTGATTTTGAAATTCCAAAGGAGCCTGGACTTATAAAGTTCATAAAAAGAAAGTGGGGTAAAAATCATGACCATGTTTGATAGGGAAAACAGGCTTAAGTGCCTTACTGACCTGAAGAAAGGACAAAGCGGAATTGTATTTGAATTGGAAACTGATGAAGAGAATATTCTGAAAAAGCTTATGTCCGTGGGAATACTTCCCGGCATGCTGCTGAAGGTAATACAGACCTTCCCGTCATATGTCTTTACGGTCGGTTATACACAGGTGGCTGTGGACAGCGAAATTGCCTCTGCAATCATAGTTAGTACAAATTGACATAAGTATCTTTATTATTATAGATGTTTTTCAGTTCATTCCTTTAGTTTTCTACTGACTTCTTCTATCTTTGACTGTATCTCTTCCCTGGTAACAGCGCTGAGATAGGAAAATTCGTAATTTAAAGCCTTTTTCATGTATTCCAGCGCTTTCTCCGGCAAACCCCTGGCCAGCAGTACCAGGCCGTAATTATAGTAAGCCTCAGGAAATGTGGGGTTGGAGGGTATGAACTTAAGGTAAATCTCTTCCGCCTTGTCATAATCCCCGAGCATATAATAGTTTTGCCCGAGATTGTCCTGTATCACTGTATTGCTGCTGTTGTAATCGTAAGCTTCAAGGTTGAATTCCAGCGCTTTGTCAAGTTCCCCTTTCAAAATCAGCATATAGCCGAGACTGCCATAGGTAATGGTGTGTTTTACATTTGCACAAACCTCTTCCAGCATGGCAATCGCACCATCGATATCGCCCCTTTTCCATACAATCAATGCAAGGTTTGCCTTCACAAACATCTGATCATCCAGTGGTAGTTCCATCGCCAGGAGTTTGTTCAAAATGACCTCGGCCTCATCAATCCTGCCCTGCTTTAACAGCAGGTATGCATAGGACAGTATGATCCTGGGACTTGACTTGCCCGTTTTATAAGCCCTTTCAAACCACTTCACACCGTCAGAGATACTGCCCTTTGAGTATACAATCTTCCCAATTGCAGAATACAAGCCTGTCCTCCCCTGGTATAACTTGAAAAGAAGAAAAATCAGGGTTGCCAAAAAGCCGTATAAGAATCCCCCTATAAAACCAATAATTATTATGAGCGCAACAGGAATCGCAATATTAATTGCGAAAGCCCTCCAAGGCTTCTTTGATTGCTGCATGTTAACCTCCCGGAGCAATATTTTCATTCTGTGTTTTAGTATATTATTACAATTGATTAAAATCAATCATAAACTAGGATTTGTTATGTTAAAAAGCACTAATCAAACAGATTGCTTATCGACTCTCTGTTGTGAATCCTTTTAATTACTTCGGCAAACAAAGGGGCTACGGACAAGGTTACTATCCTTGGATGGTTTGCAGCAGCAGGATTGCATATGCTGTCAGTAACAATCAACTGTTTTATGCAGCTTCTCTCCAGTTCCTCCAACCCCAGACGCTGAATAACACTGTGGGACACACAGGCATAAATATCAAGAGCTCCATGTTCCTTCAAGGCAGCTGCAAGGTTTGACAAGGTTCTGCAGGTTGTTGTAAAATCGTCGACTATAACTACATTCTTACCATTTACATTACCGATAATCTCCAGTATTTCCGCCCTTTCATCATTGTCTGTTCTCTGTTTGTCGCCTATTACCATTGAAACACCCAGATATGAGCTGTATTTTCTTGCATTTTTGACAAAACCCGCATCAGGTGAAGCTATAACAAAGTTTTCAAGTTTCCGGTTTTTAATATAGTCACAAAAAACCGGCCTCGCATAGAGGTGATCAACCGGAATTTTGAAAAAACCCTGTATCTGGGCACTGTGCAGGTCCATTGTAATTATCCTGTCGGCTCCGGTCACCTCTATTGCATCCGCACACACTCTGGCTCTTATGGAAACACGGGGCTCATCCTTTTTATCGCTCTTCGCATAGCTGAAATAAGGCATTATTACAGTAACTGAATCAGCACTTGCACGTTTGAATGCATCAACCCAGAACAGCAGCTCCATGAAATCATTGTTTGAGTTGATTCCAACCGGCTGAACAATGTAAACATCCTTGTCCCTTACCGGTTCGTCAATCTTTACAAAAGTATTTCCGTCAGAAAAGGTCTTGGAATATGATTTACCGATTTCCAGGTCCAAATAGGTACAGATTTTCTTGGCAAAATCTATCCCGGCACTGCCTGCAAATATCCTTATTTCACTACTGTTCATGCCCATTCTGATTCCTCCTTCCTGTAATATAGGGATAGGAAAATGGAAATGCATTGCAAAAAAATCATATATTTTTTGTGCGGTGGTGTCAATAACACATTTCAGATATTGCTTAAAGAATTTCCATTGAATATAATTATTTATATCCCAAAGAGGATGTTCTTTCTTTACAGCGAAAGGAGTGCCATATTATGATTTCGAGTGCCAAGCGGCCAATTGCTTTATATCCCTACCTGGAGCTGAACGTAGGCCAGGAAATCCAAAATTTCAGGACTGTGCCCGTAAGTCTTGGTACAGAAACACCAAAAGCCTTTGTTTCCTTTTACAGTGCAAACTATGATATCGATGCAGGCATCAGGATGTTTTGCTATCCTACAGATACCTTTAAAGTCATGGTTTATACGGAAAAGGGTGAAACCCTTTGGAAACGCGATCTCGGTCCCGGTGTTGTGCCAGGTACCGCATTCAGTACTTTTTTTGCTTTTGACCTTGATCAGGACGGTATTGATGAAATATGGTTCGTAAACAACACTGACCCTCTTCACCCTTTCAATATAGACAAATACTGCCTTGAACGGGTCGACCCGCTGACCGGAAAAACGACCGGCCAATGGCCATGGCCGAAGTCAGACACAAATCAAAGCCAGAGCCATCTTTTCCGCTGCCACATCCTTGGAGGCCATGCAAAAGGAGAGCCCGTTCTCGTAACAG
>CALMWN010000149.1 GCA_937873555.1 uncultured Clostridia bacterium | reverse complement strand
GAGCTATGGATACGTATATGTAGCCCAGATAGCCATGGGTGCAAATATGAACCAGACGATCAAAGCTATTACCGAGGCTGAAAATTATAAAGGTCCTTCTTTGATAATTGCATACTCTCCCTGTATAAGCCACGGCATCAAAACCGGTATGGGCACCAGTATATTTGAAGAAAAGCGTGCAGTGGAAGCAGGATACTGGCACTTGTACAAGTATAATCCGATGCTTAAGGAAGAGGGCAGGAATCCTTTCCTGCTGGAATCCAAAGAGCCTTCAACTCCTTTCAAGGAATTTATCCACGGAGAGGTCAGGTATTCTCAGCTGATGAATGTATTTCCGGACATTGCAGGACAGATGTTCGATATAGCTGAAAAGCATGCGAAGGAACGCTATGACACTTATAGAAGGCTTGCAGAACAGAAATATTAAGTGAAACAGGCTTCCTGCCATGGCAGGAAGCCTGTTTTTACTTTTCATTTGTGTCTACATGTTCTTTCGCATTTCTGACCTGGCTTTCACATGGAATTGTCACATTGGAATCCGGCTTCATTTCGTCGATATCTGCCCAGGCAGCAGTATCATGTTTTTCTACAGGCATTCCCATATGCTTTTCCTTGTATCTGTTTTCAGCCATAAATGTACCTCCTTTAAAATACCGGTTGTCTTATGATTGTTGTCCGGACTTTGCTGTTCCAATCGTTGTCTTTAGTATTACACATTAAAGACAAGTTATTTTTACTTTTTTTGTAATTTACATAGTTTACGATTTATGTCTGAGTCAAGATTAATCATAAATCATATAGGTATATTTGGAAGTTATTGTGGGTAACATAATAGTATGGTCGCAATCAGCCAAAGATTGAACATAAATCATATAAATTATGGGAAAGCAGGATTTTCTGTTCCACCTGGCGAATAATATTTAATGAGGTGGGAAAAATGTTAATAGATACCGGCGCAACCATCGCATACAAGTGTTCATCCTGTGGAGCGTTTAAATTTTTCAGTATATCACTGTTTAAATTATTATATAAAAATGAAAATATTCTGTCCTGCCATTGTGGTAAATCAAATATTATGATTACCAAAAGCAAAGCCAAAGAATATAAGATAGCTATTCCCTGTATTGGCTGCGGAAGCATGCATGTTTTCAGGCTGGACATAAAGGATATATTATATAAAAATGATATCAATGTCCTTAACTGCCCTGAATCAGGTATGAAGCTTTGTTTCATAGGGGGTGATGAAGAAGTCCGCGGAAAGGTTGACAGTTTTGAAAATGAGCTGGACAAACTGATTGATATGTTCGGATATGACAGCTATTTCAAAAACACTCAGGTTATGTTTGATGCCCTTAACAAGATACATGACATAGCAGAACAGGGGAATTTACAATGTCAGTGTGGTAATAGCGATATAGATTTGCTTTTACTATCTGACAAGATATTACTAAAATGCAGGAACTGTGACAGTAACAGAATCGTATATGCCGCATCGAATGGGGAACTGAAGGACAGCTTGCCGGGAAATCAATTGATTTTACCGGATGGTGGCAAGAGAAAATCCCAGGTATAAGTATACCGGTGTCATATACATAATTTATTCTGATAAGTAAATTATACCTCCGGCTGGTTTTATACGCATTCCATGCGCAGGTTGACAAAGGTTTTATGAGGTGTTATAATTTTTTTATCAATGTTCACAAATCTCCTCTAAGTGTTTAAACCTTCTAAATTAAGGTTTTACCTTTTTTCATGTGAATATATTCCTTCTTTATAAACAGTTATATATTTTTTTGTTATAAGTAAAAGGTGGTGGAGTATGGAAGATATTAATCTGGAGTCTAAGACGCTGGAAGATTTGCGTTATATTGCCAAAATGATGGGTATTAAAAGTATTGTTAAGTATAGAAAAGATGAATTGATTGAAAAAATACTTGAAATGGGCAAGGAAACGCAAAAAACCGAAAGCGATGAAAAGGCTTCAAATGAAGAGCCGGTAAAAGAAAAGAAAAGAAGAAGAACCGAGACAGCTGCGCAAAAGCAGGAAACTGAAGAAATTCAAGAAAAACAGGACAGTTCTGATGAGAATGCTTCAATAATTCCTGAAGAACCCAAAGAAGAGACAAATCAGCAGGAAAATTCCTTTGTGTTAAGGAAGTCAAAGCGTGGCAGGCCGAACAAGGCTTTAAGGCCACAGGACGGTAAACAGCCTGCAAAAAGTGAGCAGAAGATTGAAGCGGTGCAATTGGCGTCCTCTTCGGACAATATAAAGGAAGAAAATAAAAACATAACCGTTGATATAGATGAAGAGAATCTGACACCTCAGTTGAAGGAGAGCACCCCAAAGGAAGCTGCAAGACCCGTCGAAAGGTTTTCCAGACCTTCAGATCAAAGAAAAGATTCTGATAATAACCAATCATCCAATAATATTGAAAAGCTTGAGAGTGATGACCCGGTTGAGGGAGTCCTGGAGGTTCTTCCCGATGGATACGGTTTTTTAAGAAGTGACAATTACCTTTCAGGTCCTAAGGATGTCTATGTATCACCTTCACAAATAAGGCGCTTTGGATTGAAAACAGGGGACAAGATACGAGGCAAAGGGAGAATACCCCAGCAGGGTGAAAAATTCCAGGCTCTGCTCTATGTGCAGAGCGTCAATGGAGATCCCCCGGATGTTGCTGCCAAGAGAACTCCTTTCGAATACCTTACGCCAATTTATCCTGATAAAAGGATTACTCTTGAAACCTCACCGAGAGAATTATCAACGAGACTGATAGATTTAATCGCCCCAATAGGAAAAGGGCAGCGCGGAATGATTGTTTCTCCTCCGAAAGCCGGTAAGACAATTCTCTTAAAAAAGATTGCAAACAGCATTACTGCAAATTATCCTGAAATTGATCTGATTGTATTACTCATCGATGAGCGGCCTGAAGAAGTCACGGATATGGAACGCTCAATAAAGGGAGAGGTTATTTCCTCGACCTTTGACGAAGTTCCTGAACGCCATATCAAGGTTGCGGAAATGGTGCTTGAAAGGGCTCAAAGACTGGTGGAACAGAAAAAGGACGTTGTTATTCTCCTGGATAGTATCACAAGGCTGGCAAGGGCTTATAACCTTACCATTCCTCCTACAGGAAGGACACTGTCCGGTGGTCTTGACCCGGGTGCTCTTCACAAACCTAAAAAATTCTTTGGGGCAGCCAGAAATATTGAATTCGGTGGAAGCCTGACGATAATTGCAACAGCACTTATAGAAACCGGAAGCAGGATGGATGATGTCATATTTGAAGAATTCAAGGGTACCGGTAACATGGAACTTCATCTCGATAGAAGATTGTCGGAAAAGCGCATATTCCCGGCAATAGATGTAGTGAAATCCGGGACAAGAAGAGAAG
>CALMWN010000148.1 GCA_937873555.1 uncultured Clostridia bacterium | reverse complement strand
TACGAGCTTTCTGCCTGTCTCGTGGGCTCGGAGATGTGTATAAGAGACAGATTGGATTGTATGACACTATGGTACAAATACTTCAAAAGGTGTATGATATTTATACAGGTATAATGTGATTTTTATTTTGTGAGGCATCTGACATGTTAGGAAAGTTTTTTCCGGACGCAATGAGGGCATTTATTGATATTATTCCGGCCGGCATTGTGATTTTTGATCAGGAAGGCAAGGTAGTGTTTTCCAATAATGAGGCAAGTAGAATTGCCGGCGGCGGAACCATAAAGAATATATATGCTCATGATGGAGGGTATACTATACACTGGCCGGATGGCAGCTTATGTACTCCTGATGAGCTGCCGGTAATCCGTGCGCTCAAGAGCGGCTGCGCGGTTAAAAATGCTGAGCTCATTATGCGCTTTGAAAATGGAGAAGAAAGGATAGTACTCGTTTCAAGCAATCCGATTATGGATGAAAACAATACTGTTGAAGGTGCCATAGCGATTTTTCAGGACATAACGGCAAGAAAAAATGATGAACAGAAGCTGATTGAGAGTGAGAGGACAATCAAATCCCTGATGGATGGAATAAAGGAAACAATGCTTCTCATGGATAAAAATGGCACGGTTCTTGTTGCCAACAGGACCGGAGCAGGCAGGCTTGGATTGACACGGGACAAGCTGATAGGGACCAGCATCTATGGTCATTTTAGCCCGAAAGTAGCGGAACTCAGGAAAGAAAAAATTGAGGAGGTTGTATCATCAGGCAAACCTGTATGCTTTGAAGATTATCGTGACGGCTTTTCCTTCAATAATGATTTTTTCCCGGTTTTTGATTCACCAGGAAAAGTATCGAAAGTAGCAGTATTTTCGCAGGATATTACTAACCGCAAAAAAATTGAAGAAGCACTCCGCGAAAGTGAAGAGCGCTTCAGGAGTATATTCGAAAACGCAGCTACCGGTATATCCCTGACTGCTCTTGATGGGCACTACCTGATGGTAAATGATTCCTTGTGCAATATAATGGGCTATACAAAAGAAGAGCTTGGCAATATGTCTTTCAGTGATGCTACAATTCCCTGCGATTCTGACAAGGATTCTGAATGTGCGCAGAAGCTGATTGACGGTAGAGTAAAGAACTTTCAAATGGAAAAACGCTACAGGCATAAAAATGGCAATATAATCTGGGTATTGGTGAATGTTTCTCTGGTTAGGGACTCGAGAGGAAATCCTTTTTATTATATAGGCCAGGTCCAGGATATTACATTGCGGAAAAAAGCGGAAGAAGAGCTGAAACGGGCAAAAAACCATGCAGAGAAGCTTGCCAGCACAGATTACCTTACAGGCATATTAAACCGCCGTGCGTTTATAGACCGGTTCAGCGAGGAATTAAGCAGAGCAGAGCGTGATAAGTCTTCAATAAGCTTGATCCTTGCAGATATGGACGATTTTAAAAGTATAAATGACAGTTTCGGCCATCAGGTGGGTGACCTTGCATTGCAAAAATTCGCAAAATGCCTTTCAGGCATATGCCGGCCATATGACTTCATTGGCCGGCATGGAGGTGAAGGAAATGTAGATTTGCTGATCCGGTATGCCGACAAAGCCATGTATATGGCCAAGGCCAATGGGAGAAACAAGGTTTGCGTAATTTGAAATTTTTATATTGATGAGGAATGAAAATGGAAGATAATGCAGGAAAAGTTCTGGTTTTAAACGGTACAGCCATTCAGGCAGATGGACAGGATGCAGGTGATATACCCGGCAAGGGCGCTGTTTATGAAGTAATCCGTATAATTGACAAAGTACCGCTTTTTTTTGAAGACCATTACGTACGGCTCAAAAACTCGCTGAGCTCTACAGGTACTCAGGTACACATAACTGAAAAAGGACTGAATGGGCAGCTCCGGAGGACTATTGAGGAAAACGGACTTGAAAACTGCAATGTAAAAGTGATTGTATATAACAAGGATGGAATACAAAACTGCCTTTCCTATATAAGTAAAAGCTATTATCCTTCTGATGAAGAGATAAAGAAAGGGGTACCGACCGGATTAATACGGCTTGAAAGGGCCAATCCAAACGCGAAGGTCGTGAACCGCTCATACAGGGAACTGTCGGACAAAAGAATAAAAGAGGGAAATCTTTTTGAAGCTCTGCTTGTAAATGCCGAAGGCAGAATAACGGAAGGCAGCAAGTCCAATGTCTTTTTCATAAAGGGATCTACGGTTTATACCGCCCCGGGAGAATTTGTCCTAAAGGGTATAACCAGAAAATACATTATTGATGCAATAAGAAGCCTGGGTTTTGAATTTGTGGAGGCACTTACCGGGGTTGAAGAACTTGGAGGGATTGACGGGCTTTTTATTTCCGGTACTTCCATAAAGGTTCTGCCTGTAGCTTCAATAGACGGAATCCTTTATGATTCTGCGATAAACCCGGTCATAACCGCAATCAGAGATGGCTACGACAGGATAATAACCGACTATATCCGTCAGCACTAATCAATTCTTATTTTCAGGGACAGGAAGAGGTTTGTAACTGCTATAGCCGCTGCGGCAATAAAAACATATTTATAGCCCATGCTTGCCCACAGTATCCCACCAAAGTAAGGCATTGTCATCGCAACAACATGGTCAAAGCTCGTGCCGGCTGAAAGGGTAGGTGTCACATCATCAGGATGGACAGCTATCTTTTTTATGTAGGTTGATCTGGCCATTTCGACTGCGCTCATGGAGTTGTCAATGACATAGCATGCTGCGATAATGATGACTGCCACGCCGGCGGGAACAATATCTGCTGCAAAGGCGTAACCTATACAGATTGCTATGAGAACCACCGCTTCCACAGAAAGTACAAGCCGTTCGCCCAGCCTGTCTATGGCATTGCCTATTACGGTCCTGGAGAGAATACTTACGGCAGAGACTATCACTCCAAGGATTGCAAAGACTGGAGGGCCGACATGGAAGGCCTGAATAAGCACCCACGGGGCAAACGTCAGAAAAATCTGCTTTCTGGCACCATTTACTATGCTTAAGATATAAAATAATGTATATTCTTTTCTTAACACGAAGCTGACTTTCTGGACCTCGGGTTTTCTTGGATTCATCAAGCCGAGGAAAAACCCTGCAATGATGAAAAAGACAGCAGCAATTATAAATGCAGCACTGTATGTGAGGCCAAGATATTTGAATCCTAGCCATACAATTGCATAGCCTGCTATTGTAGCTGCAAGATTCCAGGCGTTATATTTTCCAAGGCGGACTCCATATTCTTCCCTCTTTGAAAGCTCCATTCCTATACCCGGTGCGAGTGGCATGAAAATGTGCGTACCCAGGCTTAAAAGCATCATCCACACAAGCATGCTAGCAAATGTCGGGGAAAACAGACCCAGACCTACCATTCCAAGTGAAGCTGCAAGCATTCCTACAGCTGCCATTCTTATGTCTCCCAGAAAAGAAAGCAAGCCTAAAACTATCATTATGCAAGCCCCCGGCAGCTCACGCGGGAATTCGACTATTCCCCTGGAAGCAGCCGACAAATTGTAAACATCACTTAGGAAATTGTTAAAGACTGAGTTGTTAATTCCTGTCGCTACTCCGCTGAAGATGCCCACTATCGGGAACAATGAGAAGTCCCTGTCAGAATTGAAATTCCGGCTCAATTCTGTAAATTTGTCTTGAATAGCCTCACCGTTTTTTAGCTGCATATAATCTGAGTATCTCCTTTTTTAGCCATACAATCAAGTATAAAGCATAAAAAGGGATAAATCAATTATAT
>CALMWN010000147.1 GCA_937873555.1 uncultured Clostridia bacterium | reverse complement strand
GTTGTAGATCACCCCCTCCAGGTTGTTTTCATGAAGCTGCTGCATGGCCCTTCTTTTGCGTTATTCATAATAGGTGTCCTCTATCATATAGATTCCCTGACTCCTGCGGAGCTGAAATTCACTGCGCAGACTGTCGGCTCGGCAATATTCATAGGGGTCAGCGGTATTATCGGAAGTTATGGAGGAGGCTGGCTGATCGATCATTTCGGGCTGGTCAACCTGTACCGGGTTGGAGCATTTGTTACCATTGGAGCCACTGCGATGTTCATTATTGCTTTTGTATCAGGCAGGATAACTGCGAAGGATACTGAAGAATCCATTAGCAGTCTGCCCTTTAATACTTGAGTATATCACCCTTCACCTCGACATATATTTATATTTAGAGGTGAACGTGCTTGAGTAAAAGGAAGGTTTTCTTTTCTGTCATTTCCCTGTTGACAATTCTTACCTGTGTACAGATTGCCCTAGACTATATGGATGAAAGGGAACTCAGCAGGAAATCCGCCAAAGTGAACAAGGAAATGCAATATTGTATTTTTATAGAGATTGAAGATAAAACACTTTATCTGCTGCAGGATGGTAAATGTGTTAAAAGCTACCCTGTTGCCTCCGGCATGTTGGGACTACCTTCGCCGCTCGGCTACTGGAAGGTTATTGAAAAAGGCGACTGGGGAGAAGGCTTCGGAGGACGGTGGATCGGCTTGAATATACCCTGGTGCATATAGCCATTTGGAACAACTTTTATGGCTTGGTAAATTTGTAGTTGATTTTTATCTTATTATCTTCAAAAATTTGAATGCTGTCAATTAGCTTTACAAGTATTGCCTTATTGACGTTTTTAAATTCTGTAAAGTTTTTTATCAGACCCATCAACTCGTTTGATTCCGAATCCGGGCATGATATTAATTGCTTTTTCCTCGTGATAGCAGCAAGCTTGGAATTTAACTGCTCCCTTTCTGAGTTGAAACCCTGGGAAAGCTCAAGAAAGTCATTCTCGATTATAATACCCCGAATTTTGTCCTCATATAGGTTTTTGATAATACGCTTAATGTCATTAAGCCTTGTCTGAATCTTATTTTCCTCAATTAAAAGCGCTTCTGATTTTGAAACAACCTTCCCCTTATTTGCGATTGCAATACACTTGTCCTTATTAAGAAATGCTTTCGAGATTTTCCTGAGATCCTGCAGTACATACGATTCCAATTTTTCCTCGAGGATAGAGTGTCTTGTGCAAAGATTCAGCTTATTGAAACGCTTATATTTTGAACAGATACAATATGTTTTTCCTCTTGGTGTATTCGCGAAAGTCATTTTCTCCCCGCAGTCCCCACAAAAGATAATTCCTGAAAGCAGGTGAAGCTGCTTTCGTGAGATGCATTCGAGATCAGAATTTCTTTTTATCATGGATTGTACCTGATTAAAAATATCCTTGTCTATCACCGGTTCGTGTGTATTTTCCACAGATATCCAAGCTTCTCTGGGAAGGTTTTTCAATTGCTTGAGTTTGTAATTGACTTTTGACAGCTTTCTTTGCGTAAGATTTCCTGAATACGTAGGATTCCCCAGAATAACCTTTATTGTTTCATGTGTCCATAATCCCAGTTTTGATCTGGGATTCCTGAATGCAGTTATAGATTGCTTGTATGACGTAGGATTAGGTATGTTTTCTGAATTAAGAGCATTTGCAATATAAGTGTACCCATGTCCATCAATGTACATTTCATAAATCCTTCTTACGATAGGAGCTGTTTCGGGATTTATTACAAGCTTGCCTTTTTCATTCGGATCCTTCAGGTACCCGTAAGGGGCGAAGGCTCCTATAAACAACCCGTTTTTACGCTTGCTGTCCATGACCGTTCGAACCTTCTTGGAAATATCCTTTGCATACATGTCATTGATTACTGATCTGAAAGGACTTAAATCATTGCTGCTGCTGTTCGAGTATGTATCAATTCCGTCGTTTACAGCTATGTACCTGATGTTTCGCGAAGGGAAATATTTTTCAATATAGTGTCCTGTTTCTATATAATCCCTTCCAAGTCTTGACAAGTCCTTTGTGATTACCGTATTTATCCTACCGGCCTCAATATCTTTGACCATACGCTGAAAAGCAGGACGATTGAAGTTTGTACCGGTGTATCCATCATCACAGTATATATCAACCAGATTCCAGCCATTTTCGATAATAATACGCGTTAGAAAATCCTTCTGGTTAATTATACTTTCTGATTGCTCGCTGTACTTCTCTTCATCCTCCCTGGATATCCTCAAGTACATTCCGACATTATATATTTGATTTTTATTAAGCAAATTGATATTGTAGCTATCTGCAGCTAAAAACATAAACGCTCCTTTCCAGCCATTATACAGATAACTACCTGCTGTATTATAATAATATAC
>CALMWN010000146.1 GCA_937873555.1 uncultured Clostridia bacterium | reverse complement strand
GTCTTTATCAGTCCGAATCCGGTCGATATCGAATATTTTGCAAAGGATGAAACATTATGAACAAACAAAAGTTGGTGTCAATAGCCGCAGTATGCATTATTCTTGCCGGATGCAGCAGCGGAGCAAATTCATTCTTTTCCGGAAACGACAAGAATACTAAAAAAACCTCAGGTGCTTATGAAGATAATTCCAGCAGAATTTCTCAAGATACGCCTAAAAATGATACAAAGGGTAAAGCTGTAGATGAAAAAAAAGCTCAATCCTCTCCAGCGCCCACACCAACGCCAACACCCACGCCTTCACATAGTCCTCAAAATATCCCTTCCCAACCTGTGCCAAAGGTAGCAGCAGGAGAAAAACTGAAATTTGATGTTATTGATAAGCTGGATAATACCAAATACAGCTGGTGGCTCAGTCTCAACAACCAGCACAAGACGCCTGGATTTCCTTCTCAGGCTAAGAAGTTTGTTGAAAAACACGACGGCATTTATATAGGAGATACAACCAGGAAGATAGTCTACCTTACCTTTGATGAGGGATATGAAAACGGATATACGTCCAAAATCCTGGATGTGTTGAAAGCAGACAATGTAAAGTCCATTTTCTTTGTAACCGGACCTTATATCAAAGAACACCCTGAACTTGTAAAGAGGATGCTGGATGAAGGCCATCTGGTCGGAAACCACACAATTAACCACCCGAGCCTGCCTACTGTAAGTGATACAGCACTGGAAAATGAACTGTATGGTTTGGAAAAACAGTTCAGTGCACAGTACGGGAAAGGCTTCAAATATATGAGGCCGCCAATGGGCGAATACAGCGAAAAAGTACTTGTAGCAGCCCAGCAGCTTGGATATAAGACTGTATTCTGGAGCTACGCATATAAGGATTATGATGTAAATGACCAGAAGGGTGCTGACTATGCATACAAAATGGTAATGAACAACCTTCATAATGGAGCCGTATACCTGCTTCATGCCGTATCAAAGGATAATGCCGAAGCGCTGGACAGAATAATCAAGGACTTAAGGGCAGAGGGCTACACCATAAGTCCATTTGACTTATAAAAGTAAAAAAGCCGGCTGTCAGCCGGCTTTTCCGCTTCATATTACTTATAACAATCCTGTGTTTTGAAGTATCTCCCTGCTGGACTTCGGCCTGTTCATGGTTAAAAGATGAATACCGTCAACTCCGTTATCAACCAGGTCCTTAATCTGCATGCTTGCGTATTCTATTCCTGCCTTGCGCATGTCTTCATCATTGCCTCCATATTTATCCATCATAATCACCAGTTTTGCCGGCAGTGAAGCACCACAGAGGGATGTTATCCTTTTTATCTGGTCGGCCTTGAAGATAGGCATAATGCCTGGGGTAACCGGGCAGTTGATACCCAGTGTGGCAGCTTTGTCAAGAAAATCATAAAACAGTCTGTTATCGAAGAATAATTGTGTTACAAGAAAGTCAACTCCGACATCTACCTTTTCCTTAAGGTGAAGCATGTCATCCTTAAGGCGCCTGCAATCCACATGACCTTCAACATATGCTGCTGCTGCAACACAGAAATTGTTTTTGCTCCTGATATGCTGTATCAATTCGCTGGCATATCTGTAAACATTTTTTGTGAAGTCAAAGTCAGGCTGATCCTTTGGTGGGTCACCTCTTAAGGCAAGAATGTTTTCCAGGGCATTGTCATGCATAGAGTCCAGCATAGAGTCGATTTCTTCCTTGGAATGGCCTACACATGTAAAATGGGCCATGCTTTCCACTCCGTACTCATCCTTGATTTTTGAAGCAATTTCTATGGTGCGGTCTTTTTGGCTGCCCCCGGCACCATAGGTAACACTTATAAAATCCGGATTC
The DNA here is from genome assembly GCA_937873555.1 of uncultured Clostridia bacterium. Taxonomy (GTDB): domain Bacteria; phylum Bacillota; class Clostridia; order Acetivibrionales; family CALMWN01; genus CALMWN01. Next base: position 1,432 of record CALMWN010000146.1, on the reverse strand, counting down.
AAAGCTTTAAATTGATCAAGTGTGTCATATATGGACTCCAATGGTGTGTCCAGTTTTGGAGGGAATATTTCAAATGAGACTACAGGTTTTTTTCTGTTGAACAGTCCTTTAACCTTCATGATGGAACCTCCTTAAGTTATATTAAACACAAACAATTATAACATACAATTAAATACTGTCAAGTTATAATTAAATTCAATCATATACCATCATATATCATTAAGTTACAAACTTTTATCAGAATTTACTGATAAAAAGTTAATGTCTATAAATATTATGGTCTGTCCATCAATAATTTTATTGATTTTTTTTGCTTTGTCATATAGAATTACATTAATGTGGTTGTTTGTAGAACGGTATTATGGCAGGAACAAACGACGGTTCCTGCTTTTAAAGGCGTGTATGACACAAGTGTGCTTTGATTCTGAATTTTCAGGAAAGCATGTTGTTTGTCCATTTCGTATTACGTGTTCTATATGCCCATAAGGGTATTTTTTATTACATTCATATGCATGGAACAAAAGAAGCAAAATCACATTTGTTTTTTCAGCACAATTATAAGAGTAACTAAATATTGTATGATTACTGCCTTATGTGACGGAATATTAATGTTGCATTCTCAAGCACTGATACGGGTGTACAGTCTTGTGTGAAGAAATATTAAATATTTTCTGTCGAACGGCAATTATGAAAGGAGGGTTTATGGATGTTTGGCATACCTGATTTCGGGATTTGGAGCGCTTATCTGTTATGTATTTTGAGTGCGGCTGCATGTGTTGTCTATGGTTTATATAACTGGAACAAGGGGAAGGAAACTGAAACGAATGAAGTAGAAGAGGAAATGAAGTGGGAAAAAGCTGAAAATGAAATATAGCAGGTTTATTCAGGATAATGAATCAGAGCTTGCAGTTTGGGATAGGCGAATCAGGTCAAATATCCAGGAAATAGCTCGCTCCTTAGGGGTTAAAATATTCATCCAAAGTAAGAATATTCTGTTAATTTTTAAGGAGGAGAATAAATGTATACAACTTTTGTTGTTCTGGCATTTCTTTTAATTACCGCATACCTTGGTTATCTGGGTTACAAGCATACGAAAAATTCACAGGATTATCTGTTGGCGGGAAGGAAAACGCATCCGCTTATCATGGCGCTGTCGTATGGTGCGACCTTCATCAGCACATCTGCAATTGTTGGTTTCGGGGGACTTGCAGCAAATCTCGGCATGGGTTTGCTATGGTTGACATTCCTAAACGTATTTATCGGGATTTTCGTAGCATTTATATTTTTTGGTAAAAGAACAAGGCATATGGGACATGTCCTTGATGCTCATACTTTTCCGGAATTACTCGGGAAGCGGTTTGATTCCAAATTCATCCAGGGTTTTGCCGGTGCACTTATATTTGTTTTTATGCCGATTTATGCAGCTTCGGTT
>CALMWN010000145.1 GCA_937873555.1 uncultured Clostridia bacterium | reverse complement strand
ATTTCTGCCTGTCTCGTGGGCTCGGAGATGTGTATAAGAGACAGGAATGAAGCAGGCAATGTCAGAATAAATAGCTGGTTAAAAATCAGGAATGGAATTTGAACTATTCAGATTCCATTCCTTTAAGAATAAGCGGAGAAATAAACTTGTCCTAAATAAATTATGAATAAAATGGAGAAATAATTCATGAAAATAACATTTTTAGGTGCGGGAAGCGCAGTGTTTGTACGCAACGTCATCGGTGATTGCATGATGTGCGAAGCACTGAGGGATGCTACATATGCATTATATGATATAGACGCCGAACGGTGTGAAGACAGCCGAAACATGCTTGAAGCCATCAACCGCAATTGCAATGAGGGATTTGCAAAGTTTGAGTGTTATGTGGGAGAGGAAAACCTGCCGGATGCGCTCAAAGGGGCGGGTTTTGTCATCAATGCTGTCCAGGTGGGAGGATATGAACCCTGCACTGTTACGGACTTTGAGATTCCCAAAAAATACGGCCTGCGTCAGACTATTGCAGATACACTCGGCATCGGCGGTATTTTCCGTTCACTGCGGACCATTCCGGTCATGCAGAAATTTGGTGAGGCTGTAGAGAAATATTGTCCTGATGCCGTTTTCCTCAACTACTCAAATCCTATGGGTATTTTGTCAGGCTATATGCAGCGTTACACTGCCGTACATTTTGTAGGCTTGTGCCACAGCGTACAGGTTTGTGTACCCCGGCTGCTTGAAGATCTTGGTATGGAGTACGATGAGAGAATACAATGGAAAATTGCCGGCATCAACCATATGGCGTGGCTGCTGGAGGTGACCCGTGACGGGAGGGATTTGTATCCCCAAATCAAAAAACTCTCTATAGAAAAGGGCTATCCGAATGGTGATAAAGTACGCCATGAGATAATGCACCGATTCGGTTACTATGTTACCGAATCCAGCGAGCACAACGCAGAGTATATGCCTTATTGGATAAAAGAAAAATATCCCGAGCTTATCGAGCGCTTCAATATTCCTCTTGACGAATATCCCCGCAGGTGCATAAGGCATATTGAAGAGTGGAAAAAGCTGCGTGTGGAATTAATACAAAATGCGAATCTGACACATACACGCTCCAAGGAATATGCTTCTCACATCATTGAATCGGTTGTCACCAACAAACCATACAAATTCGGCGGCAATATCATAAACCATGGCATGATTCCCAATCTACCGTCCTATGCCTGTGTCGAGGTTCCCTGTATCTCTGATGCCAGCGGCATTGTGCCAACCTATGTCGGCAACCTGCCGGAACAATTGGCTGCACTGAACAGGACCAATATCAATGTACAGCTTTTGACTATAGAAGCCGCAAGGACACTAAAGAAGGAGAATGTGTATCACGCGGCGCTGCTCGACCCACATTTGGCAGCTGAGCTTTCTATTGACGACATCATCAGCATGTGCGACGATTTATTTGAAGCACACAAAAATTGGATGCCAACATATAAATAATTTCAAATAATTAAAATCGGAAAGGGGCGAACGAATATGCCTTTCAAAATTACAGTGATCGGTGCGGGGAGTGTAGGATTTACACGTGAAATCGTGTATGACTTGCTCTCGATTCCAGCCTTCAGTGATATTCAACTTGCGTTTACCGATATCAATGAAAAAAGTTTGGATATGGCAGTGCGTTTGATTCAGCGTGATATTGATTCAAACGGACTTAAAATTAAAATTCAGGCGACCACTGATCGCCGTCAGGCGCTTAAAGATGCGAAATATGTGCTCAACTTTGTGCGAATCGGCATGCTTGATTCATTTTCCGCCGATGTAAATATACCGATGAAATACGGTGTCGACCAGTGTGTAGGAGATACCCTTTGTGCCGGCGGCATCATGTATGGGCAGCGCGGTATTCCAGCAGTACTTGAGTTTTGCAAGGATATCCGCGAGGTTGCCAACCCAGGATGTATCATGTTAAATTATGCCAACCCTAATGCTATGCTCACATGGGCATGCAACAAATACGGGGGCGTTCATACAATCGGCCTCTGCCATGGAGTGTTACACGGACATGAGCTCATCGGCAAGGCACTGGGTATCGACTGGAAAGAAATCGACATCACCTGTGTCGGTATAAATCATCAAACCTGGTATACCCGCATCGAACATAATGGAGAAAGCCTTCTTGACAAACTTCTCCCCGCTATGCAAGCGGATAAGGAAATTGCTGAAAAAGAAAAGGTCCGCATTGATATGCTGCTCCGGTTCGGGTACTTCAGTACTGAGTCCAACGGACATCTTAGCGAATATTTGCCGTGGTACCGCAAAGATGTTTCCAAAATTGCCGACTGGATTTCCATGGACAAATGGATTAATGGTGAATCAGGCGGATATTTGCGCCACTGTATTGAGCGCAGGAACTGGTATGAGACCGACTTCCCGGCTTGGCTGGAACAAGCACCGTGGAAATACAAGGTTCACGATGCGGTAGAGCATGCTGCACATATCATTGAAGGGTTAGAGCTTGGAACAGTTTACCGCGGACATTTCAATGTGCCGAACAATGGCTGCATCACTAACCTGCCGAATGATGCGATTGTGGAAGTACCCTGTTATGTTACTAAGCTGGGTATTGATGTGCCGGTATACGGTGATTTGCCACTGGGCTGCGCAGCTATCTGCATGCAAAGCATCAATGTACAGCGTCTGGCGGTTGAAGCTGCTGTCCACGGCGATATATCCTTGCTGAGACAGGCAATGATGCTTGACCCTCTGACCGGTGCTGTACTTTATCCGGACGAAATCTGGCAGATGACAGATGAAATGCTGGTTGCCTGCGAAAAACTCCTGCCACAGTATAAAGACGAGATAGCAAATGCAAAGAAACGTCTTGCAACCTCATATGTGGAGCCGCATAAGCCGGTATCCGAAAAAACTCGAAAGAAAGTTAAGACACTTGACGAGATTCGTACTGATACCGAAGGGCAAAAGGTGTATTTCCGCCCTGCCCACAACAACTAGATACCAGGTATCTTTTTTATTATCAGGCTGATATTAACCTGTAAAACAATGAAATACAAGATACATGAGCAGGCGGTCAGCCGCATTGCTGCATGCAGCATGATAAAGAATGAAGGGGCAGACACACTGCCCCTTTTATCTTATCTATACTGTAAGATAATTCAACATACTTACGTCCAGTTCAACATCCGCAGCCTTCATGCTTTCCCCAAGCTGTTCGGGAGTTCTGCAGCCAACTATGGGGATGGTTGTAAAGGCCTGTGATATCAAATATGCAAGTGCAATCCGGCCGATAGGCACAGAAAGCTGAAAAGCCAGCTCTTTAGCTCTTTTGAACCGTTTTTCATTCTCTTAGTTGTAATATTTTTTAACGAGACCTTCAGGCAGGGACTCTTTTCCGGAAAGGTCCAGCTTTGAAAAGAAACCCTTAGCCTGGGATGAATAAGGAATCGCTGCGAGCCTGGTTTCAGCATGCAGTGCCATTGTTTCCTCTTCCATGAAAACCATTGTCTTGTCTTCCAACGCATTTGTATTATAGGACACTTGATTTTTACAAGAGAGGTCTAGACAAAGAAATATTAACAGTCGACAATCATGCAGACGCAATATATTTATATTTGAAAATGAAGAATGAAAAACCAGAGCTGGCAGCATCTATTTGGGAAATGCTCCGGAGAAATGGCGGTAATCGTTCAGGAATTGCAATGGCAAATATAGATAATAGAGGCTATGTTCATCCTGATCAATTTACACAAAATCATACCATTGGAAACATAAGAGAAAGAGAGTTTAGGGATATATGGACTATTTCAGATAATCCAATTCTACAAGGTTTAAAAAATAGAAAACCATTATTAAAGGGAAGATGTGCAATCTGCAAATGGCTGGATTTGTGTAATGGAAACTTTAGACCACGGGCAGAAGCGGTTACAGGAGATTTTTGGCAATCAGACCCTGCTTGCTATTTAACAGATGAAGAAATAGGAATTGAATAATATTGTTTGTTGGGGAGGAATTAATATGCATCCCATGCATGGACAAGGATTTACTCCACGTTTAGTTTTTTGGGAGTTGACAGAAGGATGCAATTTAAAATGCGTACATTGTCGGGCAACTGCTCAGCCTACTAGAAATCAAAGTGAGTTATCTACTGAGGAAGTATATAAGGTAATTGACGGAATTGTAAGCTTTTATGATCCAATTCTTGTTTTAACAGGTGGTGAACCACTTTTCCGGCCAGATTTTTTCAAGATAGCAGATTATGCAGTACAAAAAGGGTTAAGAGTTGCTTTGGCAACAAATGGAACCTTAATTGATGCGGATATAGCAAAAAAAATAAAGAATATAGGAATAAAAAGAGTTGCAATCAGCCTTGATGGTGCTAATAAAAGAACACATGATGGCTTTAGAGGAATAGAAGGAGCATTTGATAGGGCGATACTTGGAGCAGGATATTTACAGGATGAGGGCGTAGAAGTTCAATTTAACTCAACAATTAGCAAACACAATATAGACGAAATAGAGGAAATTTTAAAATTGTCTATGGACAAGAAAGCAGTTGCTTTGCATCTATTCATGCTAGTTCCTGTAGGCTGTGGTGTTCAAATAGCAGATAGCCAAATGCTTACTGCAGAGCAGTATGAAGAAATTTTAGGATGGTTTTATGAGCAATCTCGTGAAGTACCTATAGAAATAAAAGCAACATGTGCACCTCACTACTACCGGATTATTAGGCAAAAAGCAAAGGAACGGGGAGAGAAAATAACATTCCAAAGTCATGGTATGGCTGCAATGACTAAGGGATGCTTGGCCGGGACAGGTGTGTTCTTTATCTCACATAAGGGTAAAGTTCAGCCTTGTGGTTATTTACCAGTTGAAGCAGGTGATGTTTTAAAGCAATCCATAAATGAAATTTGGGATAATTCACCAGTGTTTAAAAAACTGAGAAATCATAGTGAATTAGAAGGAAAATGTGGCATTTGTGAATATCAAAATGTCTGTTCAGGCTGTAGAGCAAGGGCTTATTACGAAGCAGGAAATTATATGGCAGAAGAACCTTATTGTATCTGAGGCAGATATTAGATAATCATATACTTATAATCTGTAGCAAAATAGTTACAGGAGGCTAACATGGATAGTGAACAAATGGACAAAATAAACCAAGAGTTGTTAAATATCATTCAGAAGGATTTCCCAATAGTAAAACGTCCTTACCGGGAAATAGGCCTTCGCCTGGATATTACTGAAGAAGAGGTGATGGATAGACTAAAATTTCTTAAAGGAGATGTCATTCGTCAAATATCCGCTATATTTGATACAAGAAGCTTAGGGTATAAATCCAGTTTAGTGGCGGCTAAGGTTGACGCTGATAAGATAGATGAAGCAGTAAAAGTAATAAACCAGCATCCGGGAGTTTCTCATAACTATAAAAGAAATCATGATTTCAATATGTGGTTTACTATTGCTTTGCCATCTAATAGTAAACTAGGTCTGGAAAAAACAGTAGAGGTACTAGGTAAAATGGCTGGAGTAGAATCCATTAGAATCCTACCAACACTTAAGATTTTTAAGATTGGGGTACAACTAGATATGACAGGTAAGGAAACAAAAACTAAATCTGAATTACCTGCATACAGTGGCAAGAAACGTAAAATAGAGATACAGCCATTAACAGAAAAAGAAATCGAAATGATTCGAGTTTTACAAAAGGATTTAGAAATCACTCCTGAGCCTTTCAAAACACTAGCAGAAGAAGCTAGGGTAACGGTGAAGGAACTGCTGGATCAAGCAAAGGTATTTAATGAAACAGGCCAAATGAGAAGATTTGCGGCAGTATTATATCATCGGAATGCAGGCTTTAAGGCAAATGGAATGGTTGTATGGAAGGTACCACAAGAAATACAGGAAGAAATAGGCTTTAAGATGGCTGCTTATAGGGCAGTTAGTCATTGTTACCTTCGTCCTACATATCTGGACTGGCCATATAACATTTTTACAATGGTACATGGTAGAGATGAAATTGAAGTAAAAGAATTGCTGGATATGATTGAAAAGGAAATGAATATCACAGAAAGATATGTGTTATATTCCACAAAAGAGTATAAAAAAACAAGAGTGCAATATTTTACTCCTGAAATAGAAGAATGGGAAGAAAATGTGGTAAAGATTGCAAAACCACTTATTAAGAAGGTGCTTTAATGAATTTAACCAGTTGCAGCGAAGTTTGGAGGATAGCTTTTAATGTAAGCGCTTAATAAAACAGTGCCTAACACTTTGATTCTTCATATGGGATAATGCATCCAAATAAGTCTTTAGACTTTTTAGAGTTTTTCGGCTCTGATCGCAAAGTCTAAAACTGCTAAATTTAAAAATACGTATATCCGTTCCAGGAAGGAAGATATTGTAATCATAGACAG
>CALMWN010000144.1 GCA_937873555.1 uncultured Clostridia bacterium | reverse complement strand
AAATTCATTGACACCATCATTACCGCAAGTCCGGAGTTTTTTGATCGCCGTTCAACGGAAGAAACGGGAAAATATTTTAAACATGCGCTGGAGTTTTTACAGGAGGAAGTCGGCGCGGACAATGTTTTCTCGGCGGTGGTTCATATGGACGAGCGGAACCCGCACATGCATCTTTGCTTTGTACCGCTTACAAAAGATAAGCGCCTTTCTGCCAAGGAAGTAATGGGTGACCGTCACAAGCTCATTGAGTGGCAGGACAAGTTTCATGAACACATGTCTAAGGAGTTTTCCGAGTTGGAGCGCGGAGAATCCGCTGCAGTCACCAAACGCAAGCACATTCCGACCTGGCTTTATAAGCAGGCAAACCGCCTGACTGAACAGATGGAGCAAATGAGGCGGGAGATAGAAGGCATCGGTACCTTTAACGCACAGAAAAAGAAAGAAAACCTTCTGGATATGTTCTGCAAATGGTATCCTCGCATCAATGCCTTTGAGAACCAGCTGAAGCCTTACGCCCAGCAGCTTGAAATTTTGCAGCACAACGAGGCTGCTCTGGAAACAAAGACAAGACAAGCACAGCGCACCGCACAGGCCGTACAGAACGAGAACACAACGCTTATCTATCAGCTGCGAGATTATCAGGAGTTTGTGGACTCCATTCCGGAGGAACTAAGAAAGGAGTTGATGGAACAGTACGAACAGAAGCAAGGCGAACAGACACAGGGATTGAAATTATAATTTTGGAGGTATGAGAGAATGAATAAATTTAGAGATGAAATTATCCGTACAGTTGCGGATCGGGAAAGCGCTCCTTTGGGGCAATACTACTATCCTTCTGAAACAGGCAGCTTTACCGGAATATTACGATATCGCTGCTGGCACAAAAATAAGCCTATGCTGTTATGCTACTTTGACTCCGATGACGGGAACCGATATATACTTCCCGCTTGGTGGCAAAGCTGGGGCGTTTCCTACTCACCAAAAGAAAGCCTAATCAATTTTGCTGATGAGGTAAGCAACAATACCCGCTGGGAATGCAGCTTTCGTGTCAACGAGAAGGGATATGTCAATTGGCGAACAGCCGTATCAAGGTAAGAACATTGCAAGGGCGTCATGATTTTTGTGACGCCCCTGCTTTCGTCATTTATGGAGTTACTGACCGGGTTTGTAATCTGGCGGGGTGCTGTCCTTTGTTACTGGCGGTTGAAGCTCGATATATATGACATTGCCTGTCGGTTCAGGCAGTTCAGCGCGAGGAGGAGCCATTTTTTCTGTAGGAGTTTCCTCACCGCCCATAATACCGATTTTAACGCCGGACTCGTACATATCCTCGGCAACAGTGCCGCCGCCTATGATACCTACCTTGTGTCCGGTTAGCTCATCACCTGGATTTCCAACCGTTGTGCCGCCGCCTATGACGCCTATATGTTTATTGATGTCTCCTTCACCGTCAACGGGAATTCCGATGATTCCTCCTCCTTCGTCCTTGACCCAGCCAAATCCCGGAATCCACATACAGCGCTCACCATCGACAATCGCTATCGTACCTGGCTTAGGTACGGATGAGGGCACTGCTGTTTGCTTCAGTGCAATCCTGGGAGGCGGTGTTGGTTCGGTTTTTTCCTCTATCGATGTTATATCAATTTTCGGGAGTTCACTTTCTGCAACAATCTCCGATTCAGAAGCGTGATTATTTGTAGAAAAAATGATTGATGGCGTTTCCTCCGGCTTTGTTTCAATTTCGGCGCTTACGGCAGGTTTTGCCGGGCCGACGGGTACTTTTCCGTCCTCGGCGCTTCGAGGCCACACGGCGGCGTACAGTGCAACACAAGCGGTAATAATGATGCTGGTGAGAAATAACTTTTTCATCGTGATTCCTCCCTCGTATAATAAATCCCGTAGATTTTTAAAAAATGAGTGTTGCGAAAATGAACATCCTATTCTTCAATAATGGTTACAAGCTTTAAAACCAGTTTTCCGTGGCTCTCTTCAATAATCATTTTCTTTCCGGCTGTAAAGCCTAACTTCTCCAGCCAAATGCCTTGAATGCGTATAAACGGTACTTCCTTTTTATTAGAGGTCACGCTCGATATGGTTGATATTCTTACTTTCAAGAAATGACCTCCTTTTCTTCAGCTTCCGGAATTAATTTTATTACCAATTCTCCATAACGCCTGACTTGGACACTGACTTCATCGCCGGTAATAAACCCTGCTTTCTTAAGCCATTTGCCGCTAAGGCATATAAGCGGCATAAAATTGTCTCTGGTTGATGAAGGATAAAGGCAGGTAATGGGCAGATATCTTATTTTCATAGGTTCATATGCCTCCCTTCAGTCAGGTGACTAATTTTATAAATATCACATGATTTAATGAGGCTTTTTCTTATCCATTCTGTAACAGCGGTTTCCGGTATTTTCCCATGTGATATTGTCATTTCAACACCTCCAGCACACACAATAAACTAACTTGTGCCGGAAGTCTATATATAAATCAATAATTTTTCTTTCACTGGTACATTCTTGTCCTCGGCGCTTTGTGGCCATATAGCGGCATATAGGGCGATGCAAGTGGTAAGAATTATGCTGGTGATAATAATCGTTTTCATAAATAAAACTACCTCCCTTCAGCCACATACTTTACGATAGACTGGGGGAGATAGCTATCAAAAGAAATTTATACCTTAATCGTTGCTCAAAGTTTCTAATTTTTTCTCAATCTTGTCCATAAGATTGCTAAGAAAAGTGGTTTTAAAAATTCTGCCATCTGAAAGGTAGTCAGTAAAAGTATTATAATCAACGGGACTCAAGAAATAAAAATAATATCTCCGGGAAGAGCCGTAGGATTCGAGAGCTTTATTGAGCAAGTCGAAATGTCTCTTTGCAGCTTTATATTTGGCACAGTTGATGTCACTATCATCATCGTCAGACTTTGTTTCAACAACCGCCACATTGTCTCCTGAAAGAATGAAAAAGTCAGGATTAAATGTTTGAAAAGCGCTTCCTTTATTCATCTGGTACTCTATGCCATAAAAGCCCGTATCCCGAGACTTTATCCATGCATCAATGCATTTTGACAGCTCATCACTAACTAATAACTCAGTAAACCGCCTTTCTGGCTCAAACTGAGTAAAAACAATGCTCATTGGCGTTTTAATGCAGAATTTATTGACTTCAACAACCCGCTTCCTCTGCAACTCATCTTTGATGGTTAGATAGTTTTGTAATTCTTCAGATGACAATTCATCTTTATAATCATTGGAAAGAAATATCGTCATGTCTTTCGCAAGCATTGATAAAGACTTGTAAGCACTGCGCATTTGAAGAGTATCCAGTTCTTTCAGAATATCGCCTTTTCTCGAAAAAATTGGTGTTGCAGGCTTTCTCCGAAGCAAGCCAGTGAATTTGCCATAAATTTTATTAGCATTTTCAGAAATAAGGTATTCTCCTTTAATGCCACATTCCTTCATAGAATCCAATACATACGTTCGAATTGTATCGATGGAAGGCAGTTTTTCCTTTTCAAATTCGCCATTTGGGAATATCAATTTTGCTTCCAGTTCTCGTCCCTTAAAACTTTCAATAATTCTATTAACGATTTCATCTACATGGATCATTTTTCGAGAAACAACGGTTGTTTTTTTATATGGTTCTCCAAAAGATTTACGTGTGATGTCCTCATATTCAGTTATCTTCTTATCCTCTAAACTTTGCGAAATAAGTACAATACCCTTAGTTAAATCAAAAACTTCCCTGCGTTTTTCACCATTCTTTTCGATTGCTCGTTCTTCTTGAGAATAATTGAGGTTATGAACAATAAAATTGTATTTAGCTCGTTCACCTTCTGAAATGACTTTGCTTCTAAGCTCTAAATCAATTTCAAGCACTTCATCTACCAATTTCTGAATACTTCTGCTCCAACTGGCATGGTTAAAAACCCTTACCTTTGGCTGGATTGTATATCCTTCAGGAATTCGTAATCCTCTTCCTAATACCTGTGCAATCAAAAGCTTAGAATTAAATGCTCTATCTTCCCAAGGGACAATTTGAAATACGTTTTTTACATCCCATCCCTCAGTTAGCATTGAAACAGAAAAAATCCATTCAACAGGATTATTAGCATCATCAACCGTTCCTAACAGAAGAATATTTTTCTTATGTTTCGGCGAGGATGTTACGACGATTACTTTATCGTCGATGGTGGCACGATCAAATTTTTTGCTATCCACCAAAAAATCAATAAACTCTTGTGATAGATTATTGGCTGACTTTATGTCCTTAGAAACAAATATACTAATGGGTTTTATTGCTGGATTTTTTCTCTTCATTTCCAGATGATTATCATAGATCATTTGAAATTTTTCAAACATATCGCTCTTATCATCTTTTGCTACATACTCAACAGATTTTGTAATTTTATCTTCAATGGCCTGTTTAAGCGAATAGCGATAAATAACATCATTAAAATAATCATTGTTGATATATGCCGTTCCGGTAAAACCGAGGATATATTTGAAATTATACTCACCTAATAAGAAGCTCTTCCATTTTCTTATATCATTCTCGCCAGAGGAATTATATGCATGATGAACTTCGTCGTTCAATACCAATGTGTCCGAGCCGCCAGCAGCAAAGCTGTCTTTGAGAGAGGTGGAGGTTCTATCATAAACAGCATGAATATTTTCTATACAGATGTCGCCGGGGCAAATGGTGGAGGTGGCGTCAATTATGCTCGGATTTTTGCAGTAACTCCCCTCTGGTATGGCATTTTTAAGTTCTGGTTTATTTGATAAAGCCTTAAATTTCTTCAGCAATTCTTGCTCAATAGTAACAGATGGGCATAGTACCAAAACACGCTTTACCAAGCCAATTGAAAGCATTATTTGAGCTATGCCGAACATGACAAAAGTTTTTCCTGTCGCTGTTGCAAGGTCAACAACGCCAGAAAGCTTTCCAGGCAATGGTAAGTGATTTATTAAATCAGCCTCTCGTTTATATACATCCTGAAGAGCTGAGTTGCCTGCATAATTTTCTTTTGCAAGCTGCTCAATGTTATAATAATTTCCGGATGCTAAATATATAATGGCTGTTTTAATTGCTTCCTTTTGATATTCCCTAATTCCGCATAATAAATCCAAATAATTATCCCATGCCGATAAATTTAAGACGGAAGGGTCATAATTTATCTTAACCTTTAATACGAAATCAGATTCCTTTATTTTAATGACTCCTTCCATATTCATTCCTCCAGCTTAAGTGTTTCTGTAAATTCGTCGCCGTAAATATCAATGTAGACAATTCTGACTTTCCCATGCTTAGGGATTATGGGTACCATTAATTTCTCACGGCTAAGAAGCTCTGCTCTTATATCTTCATCTTCATTCTCACCAGCAACATCTTCTTCATCGTCATTTTTCACTGCTGTAGTCGCTCGAGCAAGATCTTTGGCATAATAAAACGAACTCAAAATAAAGGCATCATCATTCACTGGTGCTTCATCGACAAGTACCATAGACAAGCTTTCAAAATTCTTTAGTTCATGACCCTCTTCGTCAAAAGCATAATCGCAAAGAAATTTTGATATGGCTACAAATAATTTGCCATCAACTTTTATAATTTCGCTTTCTACTTCAAGCGGACGTTTAAAATGAAAACCGATAGCTTCTGTTAGGTCATTGACCTGCTTTTTACTTTGAGGCTGTTTTAACTTTTTAAATTCAGCATTGTGCAACTCCCTAATAACCTGATATGGTATTTTTAGAAAATAATATTTTATTCCATCAATCTCATAATAATCATTTAAGAAAGCCACGCTATTGGCTGGCGCAACAATGTAGAAACGCTCTTTTATACGGCTTCCTATGTTTCTATGTAAATCTTCCACGTAACTTTCGTCAATATCAGCATTCCTCATCGGGGGATCCCAATAAGGATAGATTTTAACGTAAAAGCCACGTTTTTCACCATCAATGGAAATACCATTGATACTGGATTTTTTTGTATTATCGATTTCAAATAAGGTTTTCACAAAATCAATATATCTTTCGGCAGATAATGCAAATACTTTGCCCAAATCATACAGGCCAGCAGTAAGAACAGAAAAGGCTGCTGGTTCTTTTTTATATTTACGTGTTGGTTTATACGCATCATTGCTTTTTGAAATCTGCAACATGCGCTTTTGTATTGTATATAAAGCGAATTTTCCTATATCACAACCAACCCATCTGCGTTGCATTTTCTCTGCAACGGCAAGTGTCGTTCCGCTTCCAGCGAAGCAATCCATAACTAAGTCATTCGGATCAGTTGTCATCTCTATAATACGAGCCAAAAGCGTTTCACTTTTTTCGGTCGGATAGCCATTCGCAAACGAATATGCAGATATGTCATTCCACATATTATTGCATAAAACAGTATTGGTGGCCGGGATATAGTACTCGGGTACTCCTGTTGAAGATTTTGATCTTATGAATTCTAAATTTTTTCCAATACGTCTGCTATATTCATCAAGAGTTTCGCCATCAATGCTTTCCCTCTCGTATATTGTGTAATTTTCAACCGCCTCCCGAGCGCGTGCTTCTTCCCATCTCCAATGGGAATTTGCATTTGGCTTGCGTCCAAATAAATCATAATCCATGCCTGTCCGAATTTCAGGAGCATCAAATCCATGCCATCTTGCGTCTTTTTTCTCAGATCTTGTCGGTGGTAACAACTGTGCAAATTCAGATTTAGCATATAGTAGAATCGTATCGAATTCTTCGTTTAGTTTACGAACCTTTTTCCGTTCCCGAATATTTTTCTTGGTGCGATTAACAACAATTTCGTTTCTAAAATTATTCTCTCCGAATATTTCATCCATGATTACTTTGATATAGTGCTTTTTTCTATAATCCAAATGGACACAAATAAATCCATCCGGAGCTAATAGTTCATTCATTACTATTAAGCGCTTGCGAATAAATTCAATGAACTCAGCACCGCTAACCTTATCTGCATAAGCTTTTTGACCAACTACAGCGTTGAATTCTTTTTCTGTAGCAAAGGGAGGATCAATATATATCAACTTTATCCGGCCTTTTACCTTGTTTTTTATCATTGGATCGGCATTATAGTAAAGAGTTTTAAGAACCTGCAAATTATCTCCAAAAATAAGCAGGTTGACCCAATCGTTTACTATATAACTTTGCTCCGGCACAAAAGAACGTTCCACTTGCAACGGAACATTCGATATTTCATCCGTATCGGTCAAGACATCTTCCTTGCGTATTTTATCAGCATATGTAAGCTCATACTCTTTCCGAATTGTTGGAAAGAGTAAATCTTTGTACTCTGGGGGAATGTCTTTACCCTCTTGTAAACACTTTATAATAAATTCAATATGAGAAGATGTATCCATCATGACATCCCTTCCTCACGTTAATCCGGGTGACTTATCTGTCGGAAAAATCAGGTTCGACAGCTTGAGCCATGTAAATAAAAATATTATATCAGGAAATAGATTCTATTACCAGAGCAAATGCCAATATATAGGCCATTTCGCCTTGTAGCTTCGATTTTCTATGAAATAGTCTGTTTTGCTTTCTTTTCGATAATAATATGTTTATATTATTCCTTACGTTTCATTATTTCTGCTCCCGCTGCCGCCCCCTGAACACTTGGATATTATAGTAATTCCGGCATTTGACCGAGCAAAACTCGCTTCTGGAATTCGGGTTATAGTACGCCTGGCCGCAACTCTTACAAATTTTAAGCGGGCTTGCGGGATCTGTGATTAAGAGGGCATAGCTTAACTTCAACACAGCAAGCAGATTTTCCGGCTCCCAGACAAGCTGGGATGGAGAGCCGAAGGTCAGGCGGTAGTTCATGCCACATGCTTCCGGTGTCAGCTCCTGCCTGCGGAGTTGTTCCTGCTCTTTTTGGCTCAGTTTGTCCGTCTGCCCTTTTACCATGAGAAAGTGCATATATAGAATACTGAGTGTGTCCTGATACCGTTCCAACGGTTCACCATAGGCCTTGGCAAATATACCGCTGTAAACAGGTGCTGCGCCGCCGGCACTATTATCTGCATCACGCCCGTCTCGCAGCAGAAAACTTTTGACCGGCGATGTCACACCCAACGGACCGTATTTGCGGGCAAAGGAAAGACAGACCTCATCCTTATCTTCCTTCTGTTCGAACACCAGCTTTCCGAGATTCAAAGCGTCCACTACCATCTGCTCCGGCGCGGAGGTACAGCTGTAAGGCAGAGCAGTGGCAGTTTCGGAGGGCATGATATATTTCACACTGTGGTTATCTGAAATCCGATAATCCGACCAGCGTACCCAGTTGCCGTTGAGATTTGAAAACATATTTTTAAGTTCCATAACGAACCTCGATTCTATAAATATAATCGCATAAAACAGTACCGCATGATAACCTGTGCTGTACTGTTTTCTTTTTGCTATTTACGCCGCCAGGCTCAAGACCTTCCGCTTAAGCGGCGGGTAAATCCTCTTGGAGATTTCCCATCCAAACATAAAGGTCGGAATGGTCAGCCAGCCGAGTGCCCTTGCGCATGAGGGTACGTAACCTTCACCACGCTGGCTGCTCATAATAGCCTTAATGCGCCTGTATGTACGTTCAAGCACATCCAGAATGTTGCGGCAGCTTGTACCCAGCATTTCTGCAATCTCCTTCGTTTTCATTTGCTGGATAGCACTCAGGAACAGGATATTTCTTTGATGCGCAGTAAGGGCCTGAATCGCTTTTGCCAGCTTGCCTGAACTGACCAGCTGATGTAAATCCTCTGGGTCTTGAGAGAAGATTTCTTCAAGCCACCTGTTATCGGGCCTGTTTGGCAGACCCTTGCTTCTTCCTTTACTTGACCTGTAAAAGCTGAGTTCGGCTATCTGAAACTCTCTGCCGTCCTGGTTCTTTTTGATCCAGCGCCGTGTTCGTTCATGTTTATTGTCCAGCAACTCCAACTCATTTGTATGACTGCCTGCCCAGCGCCTTGCTTTCTCGTCGTTGCTTTGCAGATATTTCATTGCTGGATATTCCGAAACCTGGTGCGGGATACCTCCTCTCCTTACACATTCTTCGCTTTGATACTTCATTGCTGTATCCTCCGTCAAAAATTTTTGACCCTACTTCCGATTTTGCCTTTTTCAAGGTCTAATATATAGGCGTGTAATTAATGTAATTACAATAACCAATTACAGAACATTTGTCAAGGGGGAGCAAAATGAAAAATATAGTCAGTTTGGATCAAGGGTATAAGCTGATGTTTAAGGAGTATCCCGATGTAGTGGATGTGGACGCTATGCGCGTCATGCTGGGCGGTATCGGAAAGAGAACAGCTTACCGCCTGCTGCGGGATGGAGTCATTGAATGTGTTCGCATGGGTCGGGTTTATAAGGTACCGAAAATCAGCATCATTTCATATCTCTGCAAAGCAGAAGTCGAGAGTGAATAAAGTGATACGACTTGAATACACCGTCAACCTATGCTAACATCACACAACACCCGAGAGCGGGTATTTTCTTTGGAAAGAGGGGACTGAATGGTTACAGGTAGTCTATTTGAGCGAAACGGTAAATATACTGCCGTGCTTAATACATATGAAAACGGTAAAAGAAAGCAAAAGTCCATTGCGCTCGGCATCTCGGTCAAGGGCAATAAACGCAAGGCACTGGAGATGCTGGAGGAATTGAAACGCTTATACAACGGCGAGGGGATAAAGGATTTGCAGATAAAAAAAGATTCACCTCTGTTTGCCGATTTTCTTAAGGATTGGCTGAAAATCACAGCGCCTACCATTGAACGGACAACGTATCAGAGTTATGAAAGCATGATCGATGCCAGGCTGGACGGCTTCTTCCGCATGCTGGGCGTGACGCTGGCACAGGTGGAACCATCACATATCCGTGCACTGCACGATTCAATTTTCAAGGACGGCTGCAATGCCAATACGGTCATTCATTATCATGCCATCGTCAGGAAAGCGCTGCAATATGCCGTGAAAAACGAGTTGATTTCTAAAAATCCAGCTGACATGGTGGATCGCCCGAAGATGGGGAAGTACGTTGCTGAGTATTATAATGAGGATGAGCTGGCGGCACTCTTTGAAGCGACACAGAGGGATTCAATGGCCATGGTCATCCAGCTTGCTGCATATTATGGCTTACGGCGCAGCGAGGTGCTGGGTATTCGCTGGAACGCCATTGATTTTCAGCGGGGCACCATCTCCATAAATCATAAAGTAACAGAAGGCAAAGCCGGGGGGCAAAAGGTGATTTACACAGAGGACAAGCTGAAAACAAAATCCAGCTTCCGTACGCTGCCGTTGATTCCCGAGGTACGGGCGCTTCTCTTGGAGACAAAGGAGCGGCAGGAGTATTACCGAAAGCTGTTTAAGAAAAGTTACGATAATACGTACGCCGGCTATGTCTGCGTAGACGAAATGGGCAAGCTTTTTTGCCCTAATTACATTACAGAGCATTTCGGTTACCTTTTGAAGCGGTATCAATTCAGGAAAATCCGCTTTCACGATTTGCGCCACTCCTGCGCCAGTTTGCTTTTAGCGCATGGCATTCCTATGAAATCTATTCAGGAGTGGCTTGGCCATTCCACGTTTGCAACCACAGCAGACACCTATTCGCACCTGGACTTCAGCTCCAAGCAGGAATCGGCAAAGGCCATCAGTGCTGCCTTTGGCAAACAGGAAGAGCCGGTAGCAGATGAGCCAGAGCGTGAGGAATCAGAAGAGGTCCAGGAAGAGGAAGAAAAACAGGGATTAGGCATGACCATGAGCATGATGTAATGGGGGGAGTAAAATGGAGCAGGATTATATGAAGTTATTAAAGGACTGCCCGGAATCGCTCTCATTGGAGCAGTTCCGGGCAGTAGCACATATTAGCAAGCGAAAGGCAAAATGGTTGCTTGAAAACGGCGTCATTCCCTGCGAGGATTCGGGTAAGCATACACACCGTTTTCAGATTAAAAAGCGTGATGTAGCCGATTTTCTCCGGCGGCGGGATGCGGGAGAGCTAAACAGCATTATCCCTGCCGGTGCTTTTAGTAGCAAACAGCTTCATAATACCCTGTTGCTGAACACAAATATGGAGGAGCTTCTTTCTTTTCTGATGGAGGAATGGGCGGACGAGCCGGATATGCTGACCACCAAACAGGCGTCAGATTTGACAGGATATAACGGCACCACTATTAACAATTGGGCGGTGGATGGGAAAATCCAGACCGTAAATTTTTACGGTAAAAATCTTATGTAAACGTCAATATAAAGGGTACCAAAAATGAGCATATTTTGGATACCACCAAGCAACCTAAACATTTGTATTCAATATAGTCTTTCTATTTTCCATTCTCCAACTCGGCCCCTTCAATGAAAATATTTCACACTGATGTGCAATCCTGTCCAGGATAGCCCCGGTAATTATACTATCGCCTAAAAACTCACTCCATTCCTCAAAGCCTTTGTTACTGGTTAGAATAATTGATGTTTTCATATACATCTCGTTAATAAATTCATACAACCTATTTACCTCTTGACGAGAGATAGGCAAAAAGCCCACCTCATCAAGGATTACAAGGTCACTGCCTTTGATTTGTTTCAATCTCCGGCTCGAACTTGTACGTATATCAGCTGTTTTGAAAATGGTCATTAACTGGTCAAGTGTTGTAAATGCCACATTATATCCCGCCTTAGCAGCCATAATGCCAAGTTCTACCGAAAGCCTGGTCTTGCCAAGCCCAGGTGGTCCAAGAAACATTATGTTATACGCTTTTTCAAGCCAACTTAGCTGCGAAAGCTGTTTCATGTGGCCTTGGGTAATACCGGAAAAGCCTCTCCTGTTATAATCGAAATCATCTGTAAGTTCGTTGTAAGGGAAGCATGCCGCCTTCATACGTTTCAGCCTGCTTTTTTCTTTTCTCGCATCCGTTTCATACAGCAGCAGCATCTCTACGACCTCAAGGGGCGTCAGGTTTTTCATTTCAGCTTTTGCGCAGATATCCTCAAGCTTTTCCTTCGATTCATTCAAATTAAGGTATTTCAGCAGTTCCTTGACCTTTATCAGTTCAGCCATGGTTTGTCCCCTCCTCCAAGCTCCTTCACATAATCACTGATATCGCGCTTACTAACACTGACCATGTGTAGGCTCTTGTTGATAAATGACGGTTCAAGAGAAGGCTGTTGGTTATCTGCTATTGCTTCTTTTCCTGCTATTTTTTCAAAGTACCTTATAGCGTCTCTTAAGTCGACGGCACTAAACAATCCGTTTATTACACAATATTCGAGCCCGGCTTTGATTACAGAGATATTTTTACCGGCAATTGACTTTTCAACTAGTTTGAATTGATCTCTTGCATACCTGGGTTTTTCATGTTTTATGCCTCTCAGAAAAGCTTCTGCGGTATTTCTGTCTGCCTGAAAATGCTTATCCAGTATGTTTATTAATAATTTTTCAACCTTCTCTTCATGGTTTCTCAGGTGGTTGTTATTCCGGACAAGTTTCCCTTTTTCAAGGCTGATTGTATGCTCTGCAATCAAGGCATCTCCAAAGATATCATATAGTTGCAGCTTGTCCTCTGCGATTCTGTAGCTTACCTCCTTGTGCTTGTTGTAAGTGCCAGGCGGCAGGGTGTAGCGGTTCCCTTCATAAAAAATCGTATTGTCTTTCCTGACATTCCGTGATAGTATTTTTTCATCAGTTTTATTAGGACTTTCATAAAATATCGGTATGAGGTATGTGCGTTCCAATTCAAATACTTCTGCCGGTATTTTTTTTGTTATTGAGTGTTTCTTTTTATTGCCGCAGCGGGCCAGCCATTGCTCAAAGGCTTCATCCCATTGCCTCATGTCATAAAACTGACGGTATCGGCCAAAATTGTTTTTAAAGTATTTTACTACTGCTTCTACACGGCCCTTGCTTTCAGGATCATACCCTCTGCATAGATATATTTTCAGGTTCTCGCTTTGTCTGAAGGCTTCAAATGCCTTGGTATAGATAATATCCCCGTAGTTTTCGTTTACGGCAACCAGCCTGTCCTGGTCAAAGACCAGTTCCTTGGGCTTGCCACCCATCCACTCAAAGCAAATTCTTATCGCATTGACCATATCCTTAGCTACAGGCGGGTAGTCATACCATACTCCATATTTATATCTTGAGTTTGAGAGGACAAACGCAATGCAATAGAGCTTCTGATATTTTCTGGTCACTACATTTTCAACAGTTACAATTCCAATGTCTACCTGCATCTGATAGCCCATTGCCGGGTCATCCTGCGGGCAGTAATCTCTTTCCGGCTTCTCATACTTTATTTCATATTCTTTCCGTAAGTACCGTACATACCGCCTGACGCTGCTTTCGCTGATTTCTGTGTGATACTTTTCCTGAAGCCAGTCAAATACTTGAGCGGCAGACAGATGACTGTACTCCCTGAGCCAACTCAGGAGGAGTTCCTTATGCTGCTCTAGACTAGACCTTTTGGCTTTCTCAAGAATCTTCTCGTCGTATTCCTCCGATGTCATATTCCAATACTTGCGTATAGCCTTACGGCTATACCCGGCTATTTTAGCGACCTGACGCTGGGAAAAGCCCTCACCCTTCATTGCTTGAATTCTGCAATACATATACCACCTTGACTCCTTTTCCATAAATTCTGACCTCCTGGTAATTTTTTGACTTAAAGTCAAAAAAATTTTACCAGCAAAATCAGTGTTTTTTATCAAAAGTGGTATCCTTTATATGCGCGAATTTGGTATCCTTTATTTTATCACTCACATCTTATCTCAAAGGAATCGCTGGCGGAGTATCTGGCAAGTCCCGAAGGTCAGCGCATTGTCCGACCATCTCAGAAGCACCAGGAAATTATTGAAGCCTTTACTGACAGAGAACAAAAAAGCGGCATGGTTTTTGGCTCCATGTCGCTGTAAATTTATTTGCCCTTTTTTACGCCTTTATTGTCACCAAATATCTCGGCAACTGTTTTTAGAGATGAAATGGTGGCGGCTGCTTGTGTTTGATCTGACCGCAGTTCGAAGGTCAATTTATTATTAATACTTGGATCTTTCTGAAAATGACCTTCAATCAAAACATGTCCTTTTTTGTTAAAGGTACATTTAAGGTCAAGCACTCGTTCAGTATTATCCAGCGTAGCAACACCATCAAGGACTTCATAGCAATACTTCATTTGTTGAAGAAAACTGTACAGCTCGCCTGTTGTGAAATAATGCGTTGCATTAACAACCATATATTCTCCAGCACGAATTGACAGATTTCCTTTAGCCCCATATCCGCCGCCGTAGCTTGTTTCATTTGGGTATCCCCAAACTTCATCGATTGTAAGTTCAATAGAATCATCCATACCCTCAAGTTTGAAAGCAAGCATTGGGAGGGGAAGCTCGTTATGTTCATTTGTTGGCATAAGACTACCTTACTCCTTTCTGCGGTCCAGAATAGAGAGGAACAAATCATTTAGAGGTTCCCAGTTACTTGGCTGCTCTTTTGGCAGAGCTTCGATTTGTTCTCGGATTATACTCAAATTCTGCTCTATAAATTCATTAAGCGGAGCAATTTTCGGAGTCTCCCCGATTTCCGGCGTGGACATTTTAAGCTTTAACAGATCAGCAACAACAGGTTTCAGTTCCGGCTCAAGCTGTGTTTCTACAAGCTCGGTAAAAAGCATCGGAGGCGGTGTATGCCGTTCCAGAATCCAGCGGCAAGCCAGTAAGGGACGGATAACATAGAAATATTTTTTCGCTTTTACCATCTCGCCCTTTAGGTATTCACGGTAGTTTCCTTCAGCTGTGCTTAGATAGTGCCACAATCCTGATCTGGCTACAAAATAATTGCCGATGAGAGGCAATAAATGCTTAAATTCATCTGTAGTTTTATAAACGATAGGTGAGTTGCTCCACTCGAACAACGTTGGATTGGAGGCATGAAGCAACTTCAAAGTCTTATCAATGTCCCAGCCGTTTATGTCCAACACATCATTAAGCGGGTATTCCAGCACGTCTCTCGTCCTGTCAAGCCGTAGATAGTAAGCCTTTGGGCGCACATAAAAGAATCGCACATCGTAATCACTATCCGGCGATGCAAAGCCCCAAGCTCTGCTACCTGATTCTACGGCATGCAGGATGGTGATGTTTTCGGCTTGCTCTATATCATTCAGTTTTTCGATAATGATGTTTTGCATATAAATCCTCGTATCCCCTTATATAAGGTCACAGATTGTCTAAATAACATTCAAAATAGGGGCGTTCTCTATAGATGATGTCATTTTTTTCATCAACGGGATTTTCGCCAAGCGGATTAACAGAATCAGCATAGTATGATTTAATTTCGCCTGTTTTTGCCACATAGCTATGATTTATTATTTCAGCAATATCATCTACAGAATACCCTTCTGGTATATTGAAAAACTCCATAAGAAAAGTTGTTCCAAAGGTAAAAGACTTTCCGTCTTTCATTTTTACAACGAATCCAGTCCAACTCATAAGAGTTTCTCCATGTATTTGATGCAGGACGGAGATAGGAAAAGCAAATCGACTTTTCTCGATTTTTGCAATGTCATAATCGTTTATGCTGTTTCTTTTGGTAACAAAACTCTTAACAATATCGTAGTATCCGTGTTTTGAATTATTAAAGATACTTTTACCTGTTTGCTCCTCTTTAAAGCGTTTTATGGCCAAGTCAACAATTGTCTTGGGGTTTCGAAAAATGACACAAGGCAAATAAGTTCCATCTATTAAATATACAGAAGCCCTATAGCCAGTACCATAAGATTGACTCGTCAATGGTTCAGTATTTTCTTTTAAAAATTTAATTATACCTTCTTTACTCATCTGTTCCATAGATGGACTCCTCTATTGACAAAGCTACATAATGCTTAGTATTTAGTACTACAGCGAAAAATATTTGAACATTGATAATTTCATATTGTGCATGATAATGACTTGAGTTGCAGCAACGCCCTTTTCCTGTGGGAAGTATACGAGATGAAGTTTCGTTTCATGTAATAATCAACTTCCTTAACGGCTTTGCGTATAGTCTCAATGTTTCCTGAAAGGGAGGCCGCAATGAGTCTCTTGGCTTGCGGCATTGTCAAAATTGGAGTTTTTTTTAAAGGATTGCCTCATCTCAATTATAAAGAGATGTGCTGCCATAACAAGCAGCATATGCTTATGCCATGCAGGCCATGAACGAGCCTCATAATGACCCATTCCAAGATAGCTTTTACATTCTTCGAAGCACTGCTCTATCGGCCATCGCATAATTGCAGCTTTATGAAGCTCTTCCAGCGGAATATTTTTTGGTGCATTGCAAAGTGAAAATTTAGTTTTGCCGTCGGCATATCTCCTGATGTAAAGCCATTGTTCCTTCCCAGGCAAATAGTTTTTTCCTGTGATAT
>CALMWN010000143.1 GCA_937873555.1 uncultured Clostridia bacterium | reverse complement strand
GGGCAACCCTTTCACTCCTGTGGAGCTTTCCCATCATCATACCTCCTGTTTGGTTCATCAAATCAAACGGGTGAATATCCAGCAGAATACTTTCAAAAAATGCGAAAATCACGATACTCTTTGGATCTTAAAATAATATTCTCAATTGGTTTTATGGTTTATTCCAATATTCCCTGTTTATGCCGCCGATTGTAGTCAATATTATACTATATAAACGCGAATATTATAAGATAAATGATAGAAATAGCAGGCAGGGCAAGTTATCATATCCAGGGACAAATGGCTACATTTACCGGTAAAGGTTTCCTACTGCACACCTGGTATACAATCAGGCAAAGTATTTGACAATGGATATCGCATTCCTTTGATTGTCAATTGTGACGATGTTTGAATCATCGTCCGCTTTCATATTTTAGAAATAAATTCATATACTAGTTATTAGACCTCTACAAGCGTTTTTTGCCTTTTACATTTGGCGTGAAATACTGTATAGTTGAATAAGAATATCGAATTGCACAAAGGGGTGTTTATTTTGCCCGATTTAGCTTTAACGATTCCTAGTGACATGTCCTATGTACATATGATTGGAATCGGCGGAATCAGCATGAGCGGACTGGCAGAGGTATTGTTGTCTTCAGGTTTTAAGGTCTCCGGGTCCGATATGAAGGCATCCGAAATAACAAGAAAACTTGAAAAAATGGGTGTGGATATCTCCATAGGCCACAGCCAGGATAATATAACAAACCCTGATTTGGTAGTATATACGGCTGCTGTAAAAGAAGACAACCCTGAGCTCATCAAGTCGAGGAGCATGGGAATAGACGTGATCGACCGGGCTACCCTTCTCGGCAGGATCATGAAGCAGTATCCTTACCACATGGCAAGACAACTACCACCTCCATGATTTCAATGATTTGCATAGAGGCCAACCTGGACCCGACGATACATATCGGCGGGGAACTGGATGCCATCGGGGGGAACACCAGGATCGGCAAAGGCCCCTATTTCATAGCGGAAGCCTGCGAGTACGTAGAAAGTTTTTTAAAGCTTTACCCCTTCCTCGGCGTCATATCAAATATAGAAGAAGACCACCTGGATTACTACAGGGATATACAGCATATAAAGGAAGCTTTTTTAAAATTCGGAAATTTGATACCCAGGAATGGATACATGGTGGGGTGTGCAGACGACAAAAACGTGCTGGACGTTATGGAAAAACTTGATTGTAACAAGGTTACATACGGACTTTACAACAACGCCGCACACTGGAAGGCGGCGAATATCATATGGGACAGCATGGGGTGCGCCAGCTTTGATGCATGTGGCCCGGATATGACCGTTCCAGGAATAAAATTGAACATCCCCGGTATACATAATATAAAGAACTCCCTGGCTGCCATCGCCTCCTGTATTGCACTTGGTTGAAAAGCCAGCGACATCAGGAA
>CALMWN010000142.1 GCA_937873555.1 uncultured Clostridia bacterium | reverse complement strand
CTATCGCCCCTTAAACCCCATTTATGGTATTTTCTTGATTCATGATTTTGCCGTGTAAAGGAATTTGTAATATTGCAAATGATACATCTTTATTTTTGGATAAAATTATCCAAAATTTGTTATAAAGTAATTTAAAATGGTATATAAAATCTATAAATAATTAATCAATGTATCTGAATGATTAATAAGATAATAACAAAGTGACGAAGGGGTCATCAGGGGATAAAAATGGAAGAAATTCTATTAATTAAAAAGGAAATATATACTTTAAAAAAGGAACTTGACAGGACAATTGTATCCTGCGAAAGAATTTCTTGTGATGAGCTTGTTCAGCTTAGCAGCAGACTGGACAAGTTAATCAACAAATATTATGAACTTGAAAAAGTGAAAAAAACAAACGGCACTAGCCTGTAATCTCACTACATAGTTTGATAACATTTTCTATTGAAGTCCCTCTATTTGATTGTTGGAAATGCACAAGATGCTCTCTTAGAAATTGAACCTTCCTGCTTGTATGGCTCTGGAAATCATCTAAATCGATATTACCCAGTTCATATTCCTTTACTAAAAGTTCCAAAAGCAAAACCGTCAAATCAATTAATTCAATAAGCAAGTTTTTGCACCTCATCATTAATTGGATATAATAAAAAAGTCATGGACATAAAACCATGACATGTAAATAGACTTTCTGAGGCAGCAACCTGACAATCATTGTGTATCCACTTTAGACTCATGGCTTTGCGTCCTTATTTTTCAATAAGTTTGCCTTTTATAAAGAGAGTATTCAGTTTTAGTGCATAAGTCCCTTTTCGGGACTGCAGTACTATATTATATCTATTACGTCCAAATGTCAATAATAAAAGTAAAAACATGTATCCGGGTTTATATTTGCACCATTTTCTATTCTGTTTATGTTTACCCGTATCCGGGCAGGGAATAAATCTAGTAAAGATGGGACTTTATATATTGGCTTATATACAAACGCAAGTATTAAATAATAATATTATTATCAAAGATACGGAGGTAATGACATGAAACCGGAAATTGGGCAAAATGCCCCGAAATTTAACTTACCCTCCAACAGAGGAGTGAATATCTCACTTGATTCTTTCAAGGGAACAAAGGTAATTCTGTATTTCTATCCAAAAGACGATACTCCGGGATGCACAAAAGAAGCCTGTAATTTTAGAAATGCATTTTCCGGGTTTACTGACAGGGGTGTGGAAGTCATCGGAGTCAGCAGGGATGATACAGTATCACATGAAAAATTCGCTACGAAATTCAATCTCCCCTTCACCCTCCTTTCCGATGTAACCGGAGAAACTGTAGAAAATTACGGCGTATGGGTGGAAAAGAACAATTACGGCAAAAAGTACATGGGAATAGAAAGAAGTACTTTTCTTATAAACGAAAATGGAGTCATAGAGAAGATATGGGTAAAAGTAAATCCTGACGAGCATATCGATGAGATACTTGATTATCTGGATAAGGCTTCTATGTAGTTATAAAAGCAAAAGGAAGCGCATCAGCGCTTCCTTTTGCTTTTATATTGTAAATCTTATTTCTGGCCTAAGCCTCCACCGCCTATTGCAGCCTGTGCAGCAGCAAGTCTAGCTATCGGCACACGGAACGGTGAGCATGACACATAGTTCAAGCCTACTCTATGGCAGAAATCAACAGATGAAGGATCTCCACCGTGTTCTCCGCATATCCCGAGTTTGATGTCCGGTCTTGTCTGTTTGCCAAGTTTGACGGACATTTCAACAAGTTTGCCTACACCGGTCTGGTCGAGCCTTGCGAAAGGATCGGATTCATATATCTTCTTGTTGTAGTACTCTTCAAGGAACTTACCGGCATCGTCACGACTGAAACCGAATGTCATCTGTGTAAGGTCGTTTGTACCGAAGGAGAAGAATTCTGCTTCCTTGGCAATTTCATCAGCCGTAAGAGCAGCCCTTGGTATCTCGATCATTGTACCAACCTTGTATTCCAACTTGACACCGGCTTTTGCAATAACTGCGTCAGCAGTCTTTACAACTACATCCTTGACATATTTCAATTCTTTAATTTCTCCTACCAACGGAATCATGATTTCAGGTATAACATTCATACCTTTTTTGTTTACATTGATAGCAGCCTCAATAACAGCTCTTGTCTGCATTTCAGCTATTTCAGGATAAGTAACGGCAAGACGGCAGCCCCTGTGTCCCATCATCGGATTGAATTCATGAAGGTCTGCAACAATACCTTTCAATTCTTCGAAGGTCATGCCCATTTCCTTTGCAAGGGCAGCAATGTCTTCGTCTGCCTGAGGAAGGAATTCATGAAGAGGAGGATCCAGGAACCTGATGGTTACAGGATAACCCTTCATTTCAGTAAAGAGTCCTTCAAAGTCACTTCTCTGCATCGGAAGGAGTTTGTCAAGAGCTTTCCTTCTCTGCTCTTCAGTCCTTGCAACTATCATTTCCCTCATCGCAGGAATTCTATCCGGTTCGAAGAACATGTGCTCTGTACGACAGAGGCCTATACCTTCTGCTCCGAATTTCATAGCCTGAGCAGCATCTTTTGGAGTATCTGCATTTGTTCTGACCTTGAGTGTCCTCAATTCATCAGCCCAGCCCATCAATTTGGCGAAGTCGCCGGTCATTTCAGGCTCAACGGTCGGAAGCTGTGTTCCGTATACATTACCTGTGGAGCCATCGAGGGAAATCCAGTCTCCTTCAACATATTTCTTACCGTTTTTATCAAGGAAGTATCTTTCTTCTTCGTTTATTTTGATCTCGCTGCAGCCTGCAACACAGCAAGTACCCATACCACGGGCAACAACAGCTGCGTGCGAAGTCATACCGCCGCGGCCTGTCAATATACCCTGTGATACATGCATACCTTCTATGTCTTCGGGTGATGTTTCAAGCCTTACAAGAATAACCTTCTTTTCACCATTCTTGAATGCGTTTACTGCGTCTTCGGCTTCGAAGAATACCTTACCGGTTGCAGCTCCTGGTGAAGCAGGCAAACCTTTTGCTACAGGTACTGCAGCCTTTAATGCCTTCGGTTCGAAGTTGGGGTGCAGCAATGCATCCAACTGCTTGGGGTCAACCTTCATAACTGCTTCTGACTTAGTAGCCATACCTTCGCTTACAAGATCAACGGCTATCTTTAATGCAGCAGCAGCAGTTCTTTTACCATTTCTGGTCTGCAGCATGAAGAGCTTTCCTTTTTCAATGGTGAACTCCATATCCTGCATGTCTCTATAATGCTTTTCAAGTGTCTCGGCAATCTTTGTAAACTGATCATAAGCTGCTGGATTTATTTCCTTCAATTGATCTATTGATTGAGGAGTCCTTATTCCTGCAACAACGTCTTCACCCTGGGCATTCATAAGGAATTCACCATACAGCTTCTTTTCACCGGTAGAGGGGTTTCTTGTGAAAGCAACACCTGTACCCGAATCATTACCCATGTTACCATAAACCATTTCCTGGACATTGACCGCAGTACCCCAGTCTCCGGGGATATCATTCAATCTCCTGTAAACTATGGCTCTCTGATTGTCCCATGAACGGAAAACAGCCTTGACAGCTTCCATCAGCTGGACCTTCGGATCTTGTGGGAAATCAAATCCCTTTTCCTTCTTGAACAATTCCTTGTATCTCTTAACTACTTCCTTAAGATTGGCAGCTGTCAGATCGGTATCAAATTTTGCACCGTTTTCTTCCTTAACTGCATCAAGGATTTTTTCGAACTTCGGTTTGTCAACTTCCATAACAACATCGCTGAACATCTGTATGAACCTTCTGTAGCTGTCATACGCGAATCTTTCGTTGTTTGTCAGCTTTGCCAGGCCTTCTACAACTACATCGTTGAGGCCGAGATTCAAAATAGTGTCCATCATACCGGGCATTGAAGCTCTTGCACCGGAACGGACGGAAACCAGGAATGGATTGTTGGGATCACCAAACTTCTTGCCTACTACTTGTTCGGTTTTTGCCATCATTGTGGATATTTCATCCTCAATTTCCTTGGCGATAACCTTGCCGTCATTGTAATACTTTGTGCAGGCTTCTGTAGTCACTGTAAAACCTCTTGGAACCGGGAGTCCCAAACCTGTCATTTCAGCCAGGTTAGCACCTTTACCACCAAGAAGGTTCTTCATCGAAGCGTTGCCTTCATTGAATAAATAAACAAACTTTGCCATTATGAAAACCTCCTATGTATTTTAATTAATATAGTAATCAGGAAAGTATATGATAAATTCATACCTATTTATACTCCCCGTTAAACTCTTTGATAATTACAGACAGCACAAATGTTTTCAAGTCACTTAACAGTCAATTGTGGAATATACTTCCTTAACCCATATTATTATAGCATATTGTGAAATTTTTTCATTACTTTTTTGCTAATTTTATTTTATTTTTGTATTTTATTTAACAATAAATAGATTTACCCATAAATAAATGCTTTTATACCATGACAAAGTGAAGCCGGATTAACATAACCCGGCTTCACTTTTCCCATCAACATATTTTAGAATTCAAACTTCCCTTCAAAATAACTTTCAAGTTCTTCTATCCTGATTCTGACCTGCTGCATGGAATCCCTGTCCCTTACGGTGACACTTGCGTCATTCAGTGATTCAAAATCAAATGTAATACAGAAGGGAGTCCCGATTTCATCCTGCCTTCTATACCTCTTTCCAATGCTTCCCGTCTCATCATACTCACACACATACTTTTTTGCGAACTTCTCATACACCTTGTATGCATCATCTCCAAGCTTCTTGGACAATGGCAGAATGGCTGCCTTGACAGGCGCAATTGCAGGATGGAAGTGGAGCACGATCCTTACATCCCCTTCCGCAACTTCCTCTTCGTCATAGGCGTCACACAAAAATGCAAGGGTTACACGGTCAGCTCCAAGGGAGGGCTCAATACAATAAGGAACAAATTTCTCGTTCGTAGTTGGGTCAAAGTATGACAGATCATCCTTTGAATGTTCCATATGCTGCTTTAAGTCAAAGTCGGTCCTATCGGCAATTCCCCACAGCTCTCCCCAGCCAAAGGGGAATAGGAACTCAATATCGGTTGTCGCATTACTGTAGTGCGAGAGCTCTTCCTTGCTGTGATCACGCAGCTTCAGGCTTTCCGCCTTCATGCCCAGTTTCAGAAGCCAGTTGTAGCAATAGTCCTTCCAGTAACCGAACCATTCAAGGTCTTTGCCCGGCTCACAGAAAAATTCAAGCTCCATCTGCTCAAATTCACGTGTCCTGAAAGTAAAATTGCCCGGTGTGATTTCATTTCTGAACGACTTGCCTATTTGCCCGATTCCAAACGGTATTTTCCTTCTGGTCGTCCTCTGCACATTCTTGAAGTTCACGAATATCCCCTGCGCCGTCTCCGGTCTTAAGAAAATTTCCGCTTTGGAATCTTCGGTGACTCCCTGGAAAGTCTTGAACATCAGATTGAATTTTCTGATGTCTGTAAAATTCGTTGAGCCACAGTCAGGGCATTTAACACCTTTTTCCTTGATATACTCGATAAGCTGTTCGTTCTTCCAGCCGTCCACCGAAATGTTTATGCTGTTTTCCCTGTTCCAGTCCTCAATGAGCTTATCAGCTCTGTGCCTTGTTTTACAGTCCTTGCAGTCAATCAGAGGGTCGCTGAAGCCTCCCACATGCCCTGAAGCCACCCAGACCTGAGGATTCATAAGTATCGCACAGTCAACGCCCACATTGTACGGGCTTTCCTGTATGAATTTTTTCCACCATGCCTTTTTAACATTATTCTTCAGTTCAACACCAAGCGGTCCGTAATCCCAGGCATTAGCAAGGCCTCCGTAGATATCTGAACCAGGGTAAACAAAGCCTCTGTTTTTTGCCAATGCCACTATCTTCTCCATGGACTTTTCCACTGCCATTGTAATGTCCTCCCGTAACTCATATGTAATATTTGATACTTAATTATCAGCATTTGATTTGTTGGATAAGTGCCTCAATTATTATACTGTTTTATATTATCACCGTCAACAAACAAGCATATCCGATTCAGGTCAATGCCTGAAGCAAGTCTATTTTCCCAGCATACGCACAACTTCATCGAGAAGCCTGTCAGCAACCTCTGTTTTCTGCATTTTGGGTAACTCCAGCATGTTCCCGTCCCTTTTGATTATTTTTACTATATTTGTGTCGACACCAAAACCGGCGCCCTCCATTGTCACGTCATTTGCCATTATCATGTCAAAATTCTTGGACTCAAGCTTGGCTTTTGCGTTACTTACGAGATCATTCGTCTCCGCACAGGTTCCTACAACAATTCTATTCCCCTTTACCTTACCCAATTCCCTTGCAATGTCAGGGTTTTTTACAAGTTTCACAGACATGTCATCTTCCGTCTTCTTTATCTTTTTATCAGCGATGCTTGCACTCCTGTAATCAGCAACTGCAGCTACAAGGATAACCACATCATGATCCTTGTACTTCCGCATCACCTCATCGTACATTTCGAGGCAGGTAGTGACATTTATCATGTTTGCACCAGCTGGAGGCGCTATACTGACAGGGCCTGATATTACAGTTACTTCAGCCCCTCTTTTGACTGCCACGCTTGCGGCGGCATAACCCATTTTCCCCGAGGAATGATTTGATATGTACCTTACCGGGTCAATGGGCTCTCTTGTAGGCCCGGCTGTGATCAATACCCTGATGCCGTTCATGTCTTTTTTGGGATACAGCATTTCGGTTATTTTCTCCACTATAGCGGACGGCTCAGGCAGGCGTCCTTTTCCGAAGGTACCCTCTGCAGCCATCATGCCTGTGTCAGGCTCCATGAATGAATACCCCAGCCCCTTCAATTTACCGATATTTTCCTGCACAATAGGATTTGAATACATGTAATCGTTCATGGCAGGTACAAAAATTACCGGAGCCTTTGTTGCCATGACGGTTGTTGTCAGCATGTCATCCGCTATCCCACTGGCAATTTTCCCAATGACATTCGCGGTAGCCGGAGCAATGACGAACAAATCCGCCTTCCTTGCCAGGGAAATGTGTTCCACATCCCACTTTTTAGGTTCTGCAAACATATCGGAAACAACATGGTTATGAGAAATGGATTGGAATGTCAGAGGGCTTACAAATTCCTCAGCATTTTTCGTCATTATCACATTAATTTCAGCTTCCAGTTTTCTTAATCTGCTGACAACTTCAACCACTTTATATGCTGCAATGCCCCCGCTGACACAAACTACGATTGATTTACCTTTCAGCATCATCCTTCCTCCTTGTATAACAATGCCGCTACATAACTTCAAACAGACAGGGACTGGAAACAAGCTTGAGATAAAAAACCGACCCTCAATATCTCAATCTTTATCCCAGTCCCTGTGCATAGGTGCTTTAAACGTTTTAAAGCACCTACTTTATTCCACTCTTGGTCCTTATGTATGTAATCCTGTTTTCGTTTATTTCATTTACAGCAATGGTAACAGGCTTATCCGAATTGCATTTTGTAAGTTTGTGTGCTCCGTCTGAAATCTGACGTGCCCTTTTCGCTGCTGCAACAACCAAAGTGTATCTGCTGTCCACTTTTTTAAGCAACAAACCTATACCGGGTTCTATCATGGATGAACCGTTATTTGATGTTTCCTTCATTAAATTAACCCTCCTGCATGATTTATATCTTGCAATAAAATCCCATTTTTCCGACCCGCCGTATATTTATATACAGCAGTTGTCCCACATTATTCGCCAACTTCTTCATCTTCTTCAACTTCTTCATCCTTCACGTTCAACCTATGGGCAACAGTTTCAGGTTGAACAGCAGACAATATTATATGATCGCTGTCGGTTATTATAACTGCCCTGGTCCTTCTGCCATATGTCGCATCAATCAGCATACCTCTGTCCCTTGCCTCCTGTATTATCCTTTTTATAGGGGCAGACTCAGGGCTGACTATTGCAACAAGCCTGTTTGCTGATACAATATTGCCAAAGCCTATGTTTATCAACTTCATAAATTACCTCCTGTAATTGTAGTTCTGATATTATTCAATGTTTTGTATCTGTTCACGTATTTTTTCTATTTCACTTTTTATTTCCACAACATGTCTTGTAATATTCAAATCATTTGCCTTGGAACCAATGGTGTTAATCTCCCTGTTCATTTCCTGTATGAGGAAATCGAGTTTTCTGCCCACGGGCTGCTGCATATTGAGCGCTTCTGTCAACTGTGAAATATGGCTGTTCAGTCGGACTATCTCTTCATCAATACTGCAGCGGTCAGCGAATATCGCTACTTCCATGGCCAGACGGTTCTCATCAATAGTTTGCTGCTCCAGCAGTTCTTTTATCCTGTTTTCCAGTTTTATCTTGTATTCCTTGACAACATCCGGAGCACGCTGGGTAATCTCCTTCAAAACGCTTTGCATATATTGGGTTTTTTCCAGAATGCTGGCTTTGAGGCCTTCGCCTTCCAGTTCCCTCATCCTGACCAGTGCGGCAAGTGCATTTTCAAGCGCTGCTTTAAGCAGTAACCAAAGCTCTTCTTCATCATCCTCGGTCTTCTCAACCTTAAGTATATCCGGAAAACGTGCTATCAAAGACACTGAAATGTCATCCCTCAAGCTGTATTTGTCCCTCAGAAGCTCTGCAGCATTTATATATGCCTTGGCCAAAGCATCATCAAGCAAAACCGTTTTTCCGTCTTCTCCATAATCTTCATAAGATACATATACATCAATTTTCCCTCTGGACAGGCTTTTGCTGACCAATTCCCTTACCCTGTCCTCAAGAAACGAAAGCTGCCTTGGCAATCTCGTAAAAACATCACTGTATCTATGGTTTACCGTTTTTATCTCAACTATGAATTTTTTACTGCTGTTCTGGGATTCACCCCTGCCAAATCCCGTCATGCTTCTTATCATAAGTATAAGCCATCCTCTTTTTGGATTTGTTTTTTCCTAGTTTTTGCCTTTATGCAGTATATATTATTATAACATAACTTTTTACAATTAAAAGGCTATTTTCTCAATTTTTTTATATTTTTATCGTGTTTTCTCCCATTTACTCGTTTTTCTTATATAGCTTGTTTCTGAAACAAAAAACGAAGAATGTAGCAAAACCCCTACTTTAAATTATGTCCTGTCAGTTCCCCATATCGCCCAGTTCGTACATGAGTATCGACAAGACTGCAATTCCTGCAGTTTCAGTCCGTAGAATTCTGGGACCAAGTGTCACAGGCTGAATACCTGCAGTGACAGCTTTTACTATCTCATTTTCTGTAAAACCGCCTTCCGGTCCTATCATTATACCTATCTGCTTATATTTACTCTTTGAAAGGCATTTTTTCAGACTGTTCCTGGTCTCGTTCTCATATGGAATAATACCCAGCTGCATTTCCCTTAATAGCTTTACAGCATTATCATATGTAACAGGCATGTCAATTTTCGGAATTATACCCCTGTTGCTCTGTTTTGCCGCTTCCATTGATATCCTCTGCCACCTGGAAGCCTTGTTTTGAGCGTCCTTGGTGTTTTCAATACGTACAATCGTTCTGTCGGTCATTACCGGTACTATTTTGTTAACACCCAATTCAACACTTTTCTGTATTATAAAATCCATCTTGTCGGATTTTGGTATGCCCTGAAAAAGTATTATACTGGTGCCGGGTTCTGATGTATTGCGGGCGGTACTCAATATACGCGCCCGGATGCAGCCCGGTTCAAAGGATTCTATCTCAACATCATAATCCGTACCTTCTCCGTCGCATACAGTTACCTCATCACCGCAGTTTAGCCTCAGTACTTTTTTTATATGGTTCACATCTTCACCGGTAATATTTATATCCTGTGAGAATATATTTGATTTTTCTACAAAGAACCTTGGCATTTAAATATGATCGCCACCCATTCGCCCATTTCTTCAACTTCTTCGACCTTAAAGCCCAGCTTTGAATAGGCCTCTATAACTTCTGATTTTCTCTCCCTGATAATTCCTGAAGTTATCAAAACACCTGCCGGTTTTAAGTAACGCGGCATTATTTCCGATATTCCAATAATGATGTTCGATATTATATTAGCAACTACAATGTCATGGGCTGTTTCCGGTACATCGCTTAAAACCGCCCTATATGCATCGATCTGTCCGCTTACCGAGTTCAGGGCTGAGTTCTCCCTGGTAACTCTTACTGCGATTTCATCGATGTCTACAGCTGTAATACTACCTGAGCCAAGTTTTGCAGCCACAATTGAGAGTATCCCAGTACCACAGCCTACATCAAGTACGGTATCTCCCTTTTTAACATACCTCTCCAGGGCTTTTGCGCACATCCTTGTTGTTTCATGTGTCCCGGTCCCAAATGCCATTCCGGGATCCATCTCTATTATAATCTCATCGCCCTTTGCCGCATATTCCTCCCAGGAAGGCTTTACAACAACCCTATCGCCAATCTTCAAGGGTTTGTAGTATTTCTTCCATGCCGTGGACCAATCCTCCTCATCCACCTCGGAGTATCCCGAATAGCCTTTTCCAGTATCAAGAAAGTTTGAAATAAAACCGATTTTTTCCTTTATGAGTTCAGACAACTCTATTATGCTTCTGTCACCCGGAAAGTAAGCCTTCACGGTAACGTCATCACCAAGGGAATTTATGAATGCATCATCTGCATAATCCAGCGAATCCGCCCTTGCAATTTCCTTTCTTATGTCCTCAGGGTCTTCTATCGCAACACCACCGGCACCTATGGATACCAGCATATCCGAAACGGCATCACTTGCTTCACTTGTGGTTGTTACCCTTATTTCCATCCACTTCATATTTTCCTCCGTTTTTGGACTACATCCCTAATACATCCTTCATTTTATTAAAGAAACTCTTTCTCTCCTCATGGATATCGTCCCCACCGGCATCCGCAAACTCTTTCAAAATAGCCTTTTGTTTTTCATTAAGCTTTTTGGGAACTTCGATATTGACTTTCACATATTGGTCTCCACGTCCACTGCCTCTGATATACGGGATGCCCTTTCCCTTAATCCTGAAAACAGAGCCCGTTTGAGTACCTTCTGGCATCGTATACTTTACCTTTCCATCCAGCGTCGGTACTTCCAGCTCAGAACCCAGAGCTGCCTGCGCAAAGGTTATGGGTATTTCACAAACAACATCGTTGCCCTGGCGCTGGAACAATGGATGTTGACGCACCCTTATGGAAATATACAGGTCTCCGGCATGTCCTCCTTTGACCCCCGGCTCTCCTTCCCCTCTTAAAGATATCGTTTGTCCGTCATCAATTCCAGCAGGCACGTTTATTTTGATTTTTATGCTTTTTCTGATTTTACCCTTGCCACTGCACTTTTCACAGGGATTTGTAATAATTTTACCCTCTCCGCGGCATACATCGCAGGTCTTTACATTTACAAACTGCCCGAAAGGCGTGCTCTGCTTGTATTGGATCTGGCCTGTGCCGTTGCAGTGCTTGCAGGCACTTGGGGAAGTACCTGGTTTTGAACCTGTACCTCCGCAGGTAGTACAATTCTCGGCACGGTTGATGGTTATTTCCTTTTCTATTCCGAATGCCGCTTCTTCAAAGGCGATCTCCATTGCGTATTTCAGGTCCTGCCCCTTTTGAGGACCGTTCCTGTTCCTTCCGGATCTGCCACCCATCCCTGAGCCTCCGAAGAATGTCTCAAATATGTCTCCGATTCCGCCAAAGTCAAAGTCCCCGAACCCGCCTCCGCCAAAACCTCCGAAACCGTTGGGGTCTACTCCTGCATGACCGAACTGGTCATATTTGGCACGTTTTTGTGAATCGCTCAGCACTTCGTAAGCTTCGTTCACTTCCTTGAATTTTGCTTCTGCTGCCTTATCACCGGGGTTTACGTCAGGGTGGTACTGTTTTGCAAGCTTTCTGTAAGCCTTTTTTATATCAGCATCGGAGGCGCTTTTATCGACATTAAGCACTTCGTAATAATCCCTTTTGTTGGACATTCAATCAACTCCATTTCCCACATGTCGTAATATTTTAATATTATA
The DNA here is from genome assembly GCA_937873555.1 of uncultured Clostridia bacterium. Taxonomy (GTDB): domain Bacteria; phylum Bacillota; class Clostridia; order Acetivibrionales; family CALMWN01; genus CALMWN01. Next base: position 1,002 of record CALMWN010000142.1, on the reverse strand, counting down.
GCATGCACAGGATTAAATTTAACAAGCCAAAGCCATATTAAATGGACTTTGGCCTGTCTGCTTCACATTTCAGTTATTTCTTATCATCATCCACAACCTTGTAGTCTGCATCGTATACATTGCCATGGGGCCCTGCTCCAGGATTCGGTCCGGCTCCGGGATTGGCGCCCGGATTGAATCCCGCACCGGGAGCGCCCTGTGCACCGGGATTCTGCTGGTATATCTTTGCAGATACATCATAGAAAACTTGAGTCAAGTCTTCGGTTGCCTTCTTTATCGCTTCGGAATCAGTTCCCTTCAAGGCTTCCTTGACCTTATTCACTTCAGCTTCCACTTTAGACTTGTCTTCTGCACTCAGTTTGTCCCCAAGTTCTTTTAAAGTCTTTTCAGACTGGTAAACTATCGAATCTGCATTGTTTCTGATTTCTATCTCTTCTTTCTTTTTCTTGTCTTCGGCTGCGAACTTTTCCGCTTCCTTGACCGCCTTTTCTATTTCTGCGTCATTTAAGTTGGTGGATGCAGTGATTGTAACCTTCTGCTCATTTCCAGTGCCCAAATCCTTTGCAGAGACATGGACAATGCCGTTTGCATCTATATCGAAGGTTACTTCAATCTGTGGAACACCTCTTGGCGCGGGAGGTATTCCTGAAAGCTGAAATCTGCCGAGTGTCTTATTATATGCAGCCATTTCCCTTTCTCCCTGAAGGACATGTACCTCAACACTGGTCTGTCCGTCTGCAGCAGTAGAGAATATCTGACTTTTCTTTGTGGGAATGGTTGTATTCCTTTCAATCAACTTGGTAAATACTCCTCCAAGAGTTTCTATTCCCAATGACAGCGGAGTTACATCAAGCAGCAGCAGATCCTTTACTTCGCCGGTAAGGACGCCTGCCTGGATTGCAGCACCAATAGCAACACATTCGTCAGGATTGATACCCTTGAATGGCTCCTTGTTCAAATATTTCTTTACAGCTTCCTGAACCGCAGGAATCCTTGTAGAAC
>CALMWN010000141.1 GCA_937873555.1 uncultured Clostridia bacterium | reverse complement strand
AAAGACAGTTTTTAAACCACAGGCAACTTTAGAATCCTGCCAAATTCCTCCGACTAAACCAATGACAGCCATATTATTCTCATGAGCAATTTCCACAGTCTTCTTGTTCACTCTGTTGAAAACCAATTCCAAGTCATCTGGATTGAATTGTACCTTAAAATCTTCGAGGTCTTCACGCGTTTTTAAAGTACCATCAACCCACCATACAATTTGGTTGTCGCTTCTAAACTCGCTTTTCGCTCCGATGATCCTTTTTCCCGGAGATTCCTTTGGTTTTCCAGTCGTCAGGACCACCCAATCCATCCCCAGTTTTTTTTGACCATACACAAAGTCTTCAGGTGTTACACAGACGCCACCATATGCAAGCATATATTTCATATTTATGAGATCGTTTACCTTTCTGTCAGCTGCAATTATATCCCATACGGCTGTCTTTTTGCCTAAGATTTTGTCAAAAACAGGAGGATTTATGCCCTCGCCCATGGATGGAAAATCAGGTTCCTCCAGATTTACCACGGAAAGTAAACGCTCGCGACTATTCAATAACCATCTTCCTCTAGGAGAATATTGGCCAATTGGTACATCAAAATAAGCTGGAAAGAATAAAAGATTTTGTTAGAGCAGGAGTTATGTATTGCGGTCTAATCAAAGCCTCATGAACAACGTTAAAGTTTAGAATCTATACGCAATGGTAAAAGCTTCTCTCAAGTATGATAAGTATGCGTGGGAAAAAATATATCTAGTCACAGCCAAACGCAATAACAAAGTCTTTTTGTTTGTATAATCATAATACAAACGCTGAAAGTTTATTAGATTAATCCTCTAATTTGAGTCATGGCTCAAGAATATTCGATTCGGATCTATAAGCACGCGCCTCTTTCCGTATGGAATGGTGCCAAGAGACTTTCCGCCTTCACGGGAATAAAAATTATCGAAGAGAAAAAAACTGAAGGAAAATTTATAGAGATTAAACTAAATGAGGTACCTATCCTAAATCTTGGTGATGAAGGATTCATAATTGAAAGGACTACAAACAACACAATTACTATATCTTCTAACTTTGTGGAAGGTATAGTCAATGGCATGTATGAAATGTTAAGGACGCTTATGTGCAAGAACGTTCGAGATCCATTTAGTATGAAATGGAATATAAAAGAGAACCCGTTTTTCAAGATTAGGGGAATTCATCTTGGATGTTACAACTTTGGACTTCCGGAGCTCACTCCAGACATGTGGACCATGTCCAACTGGAAGGAGTACATAGATTTCCTTAGGCTTATGAACGCCAATCTGATAATATGCCTAATGGGATACGACTATCTGCCAGATGTTCCTCAAACTGAGATACATAAATGGCAGTATGAAACCTTAAGAGAAGCAATGAAGTACGCTCAGGAGTTAGGCATAAAGTTTCACTTAGCCTATTTATATAACGCTGTTCCTCAGGCTTTATGGTGGAAACATCCCGAATTCCGATGTCAAGGTTCCCCTGGCTACTTAGGCATAAGCTTCTGCTGGAGCCGTGCAAAAACTCTGATCCTTAAGCTTCACGAAGAAAGGATGAAGTTTTTCAAGGATATGGATGGCTACCAATTGTTGTATCTGGAAGGCTGTGGTATCTGTACATGTCCGGAATGTTCAAAGAATTTTGCCGGGTTAGTCATAGATTCTTTCAGAGAGATTGAAAAACTACTAAAAGAAATCAATCCCAAAGCAGAATGTGTTTTGCAGAACTGGCTTGCAGAGGTGTTACTTTTCTGGATTCCAGAGCTTAAGGGTATTCAAGACAATCTATTGATTGGAATGCCAAAGGGCACATTATTTTTCGATGCCTCAGGCAATTTTTGGAAAAAGTGGGCAAGAACACAGGGAAAAGACCCTAGTACAATTCGCGAACAATTAAATTTGATTGATAAAGCTGGTTATAGGGCTTTAAACTATTTCTTCTTAATGGATATGGAGGGAGGATTGGAGTCTAATTGTAGCGTGTTTCCTTACCCTCTAATAAAGGAAATAATGAGGGAGATGAGATACAGTAAGGAAAATCTCCATCTGGAAGGAGTTGCTGGTTATCGTCTTGCTCCACCTATAAGGTTCCTAAGCGACTATGCCTTCTTCAGACTTGCGTCTAACCCAAATCTAACAATGGAGCAACTTGTAGATGAAGAAGCAAGATTCCTAACATATAAGCCTGAAAACAAAAATGACGTGAAAACTGCTATTATGCAATTAGAAAGATTCTGGAACACTATGGATGCAGAAGCCTTAAAAAAAGCAACAGAACTCTTCGGGAAGGCATCAAAAATTGAGCCTTCAAAGACTCTGAAGTACATTGCCGATGGCACATCCATCTTATTACTTATCCATAAACTTACTGATGGAAATCTTTCACAAGAAGAGCAAAATGCTAATAAAATGGAGATCTATCAAAAAATGAAGGACATGTTCATATATCAAGGTTATACTACAGAGCAAATATGGGAGGCTCGAGCTCTGAACGCATCTTTACTCCCGAGAATCGAATGGTGGACGAAATACATGAAGACACTTCAAAACATATTGAAAAAGTAATGAAACTATTCTAACTCATTCTATATTCAATTGATTCATTATTTTAAGACAGTTATTACTTCTATATCTTTAATATTTCGAGATAGAAGATTATAAGTATTGAAAGACCTTGAGCTTCAAGCTTTTTTAAATTTTAGATATTATAACTGGGGCAAAATGCATTTTTGTCTTTTTATGAAACTGAATTTTCATTTTTGAATAAAATAATATACAACATAATAAATCTTAAATACGATATTCTGGAGAATAATCTTACAAAACTGTATGTGGGATTGGTAAATAAGTATGGTGAGGAAATTACAGGGAAAAGTTCTTGATATAAATAAAACAGGTGAATTCATTAAGAAAGATGACAATAAGTGGCAGAAGTGCATCTTTACTGTTGAATTAATAAAATTTTCCAAACGCACTCCTGAAGAGAATATACCTGAGCACTTGAAAGGAAAAATGGTCAAGCTCGTCCGATACTGCTGTTTCGACTGGCATTACAAAATCGGTATTATGAAAACACTTGACCCTGATGAGACTGAGGCTGTCTTGAATGATAAACCGATTAAGACGGTTTACTGGTAGAGGTGTTTTTTAAAGGTTTCCTTATTTATAGGTAAGATTTCAAGTTTAGCTACTTTTTAAGCAGACATTTTAAATTGAAGATTAATTCTGATTTTTAGAATAAATCTCAGCTGAAGCACTAATTTACTGACAGCTTTTATGTATTTCATGATGGATCGCTTAACTGTTAGGATTAGGTGAATAGTAGTAAAATTTTGGAATCCAAAATGAGGCGAAGAGATAGATTCTTGCCCTGTTCTTGAGATTCTTCAGTGTTTAGCTTGGTTTGCTACCACGTCTTTTCATAACTAAAACTATAACGATGACGGCTGCTGCAGCGCCTCCTCCAGCTATTATATACGTCATTGGGAAGGCTTCGCCAAGAGGAGTTAACGTAACAGTTGGGTTGTTGTTCACTGTTTCGATGCATGGTATTGCTGCTCCGTTGTACCAGAGCCCTTGGTATTCAGGTTCAAAGGGCCAGCAGTTGATTTGAAGTATGACGTTTTTGTCAGATCGGAACGTGTGGACTCCCAGTCCAGTGTACAGGAAGGGCGTGTTGGCATGTATTGTCTGGGCGTCACCGTCTATTGTTAGTTGGGTGTCTTCGCTTGTGAAGAAGTATGCCTCAACATGTGCGTTGGTAGGCAAACTAAGTGTGATATCTTCGTTTGGTTGTAGGCAAATAAACATGACCCCTTGACCATACGATGCGTATTTTCCTCCTCCGCCCGTAGGTGATTGTTCGATGCTTCCATTGTGCAGCTCCATTACTGTAATTGGCTTGTCACTTAGCACAGCTATGGCAAATGCTTCAGTTTGAATCGAAGTTCCGCTTCCTGCTGTTATTATAAGTTTTTTTATCAATTGCTTGGTTTCAAGATTCCACACCTGCACTGTAGTATCCCCTGAAGCTGTTATTCGGAATCCGTAGTCTCTTCCAGGGTCCCAGGTCCATTCTTGGCTCTTCAGCGATCTTGCGTAGAAGGCTGTTCCGACAAATCCTCCATTAGCAGAAGGAACAACAAAGCATGGTGAGTCAGCATTTCCTTTGCCTGTAATTGTACCTGATTGCACCATTATATTGCCTGTTGAAGATTCAATTGTGTAGACTCTGAAGGAATCCAATGTTATGAACTTGTAAGAGTTGGCATCAAGAGTAAATGAAGTCAGAGTTGTACCGTCATCTTTAGTCACAGTGACTGAAGCTTTTTCTAGGGCAAATACTGCATAAAATTGTCCTACTTGTGAACTGGCTGCTCCACTAACTGCGCCCGGTAGCTCAGATGCCATAAGAACGAATTTTTTACCAACGTACAAACCATTAACATCCGTATAGAATGTACGTGGAATTGGTCCATCTGTAGCCGTGGCAGAAGGAAACTCTTGATAGTTAAGAATTAGAACAGAAACTATCTTATTGGACACCACTTTGAACTGTGTACCATTTGCCAATAAAACAAGGTGTTTTTCCATGTTGTCAATGTCAGCTTCAGATAACAAACTGCCATCTGCTAGATCATAAACCTTCACATGTGTGCCATCCTCTCCAGCAACGATCGCAAGTAAGGAGTGTGTTGCGACCTGAAGATCATTGAGAGCTAATGACCCTCCTAAATAGCGGGCAGCACTTGTTGCGATTGACCAGCCTAAGGAAAGGTTGTTCCATGAAATAGGTGCGTTCCAATCATTAAGTATGTATCGATAAATCTTTGCAGGAACGACACCGTAATAAGTGTAGTCTGGGCTTCCTGAAGACGGATTGGTTGAAGCGGAAAATGGTAAAGTAAGGCAGATCGCTAATATGGTTATAACTGACAAATGTAAATAAGTCTTCAAGTTTATATTATGTTGCATATATTTGCATACTCCTTAATATCCTTAAATAATGTATTTTTACACTTATGTTATATTTTAAATTTTTTGGATTTCAATTTAATCCTCAAAGCATAACTCTTATGTCATTAATCAATCTTTCTCACAGAAAGAGATAGAACCAATCGAATAAATAGATAAAGAGCTAACCAATTCTATGTCATATTGAGGCAAATGTATTCAAGATACTACTTAACTCACAAAGATTACTTCTAATCCTGTACACTGAATGTGTAAAAAGCTACTTTACGAACATTGTTTATCAAATTTGAATAGAACAAAACAATAGTACTAAAAAATTGTACTATCA
>CALMWN010000140.1 GCA_937873555.1 uncultured Clostridia bacterium | reverse complement strand
ATACGTTTTTATAATGATAGAGGCCATGGCTGATGCAGCGGTGCTTTCGGGAATACCCCGCGGAATAGCCTACAAACTTGCTTCCCAGGCTGTACTTGGGTCGGCTAAGATGGTATTGGAGGCCGGAAAGCATCCCGGAGAATTGAAGGACCAGGTTTGTTCGCCGGCGGGTACGACGATAGAAGGAGTGAGTTCTCTTGAGAAAACCGGATTCAGACATTCCGTAATCGAGGCAATGAACGAAGTTACAAAAAAGGCAAGGGATTTGGGAAAGATTTACGGTTGATGTGATTTTATAAAATGAAGGATGCTGTAAACAGGAGAAAAATGAAAAAGATCAGTATATATACAGACGGGGCTTGCTCCGGAAATCCGGGGAGCGGCGGCTGGGGTTCAATTTTAATCTATAATGGGCATGAGCGGGAGATATCCGGTTTTGAAGAAAACACCACAAATAATAAAATGGAGCTGACTGCTGCAATTGAAGCCTTGAAATGCCTTAAGGAACCATGCAGTGTAGAACTTTACAGTGACAGCGCATATCTGATAAACGGATTTGAACAGAACTGGGTGAGGAACTGGAAATACAACGGGTGGAAAAAGCCTGACAAATCCGAGGTTAAAAATATTGAGCTCTGGAAGGAACTTGACAGGCTGAACCAGGTGCATGAGATACGGTGGATAAAGGTTAAAGGCCACAGTGACAATGAATACAACAACAGGTGTGACAAGCTGGCTACCGGCGAAATCAAAAAAAACAGCAAATGATCAGGATTTGAATTCATTAAATCTGGAATCCAGTACTTCTTTAACCGTATTATAACTGCAGGACAGTTCCTTTAACTGCTTTATGACTTCAGTAAACTGTCCCAGGATGTAGATTCTGTTTTTAAAAACAAGCTGCTGCATGAATATGCTCCTTAATAAAAATATCATGGTTTAGTATACTCGGAATAACCGGTAATAATTCCTTTTTGCGGCAATTGACTTTTGGAGGATGGAAATGAAATACGAAGAGAAAACTGTTTCAAGAAAACCAATATATCACGGCGGTATTATAGACGTGGAGCTGCAGGAAGTAGAGCTTCCAAACGGGAAAAGATCCAAACGGGATATTGTACTGCATCCTGGTGCTTCTGTAATTTTACCTATAGCTGAAAATGGAGAGGTATACATGGTCAGACAGTTCAGGAAGCCTATCGATAAGGTGTTGCTGGAGCTGCCTGCGGGAAAGCTGGATGCAGGAGAAGACCCTGCGGTATGTGCGGCGAGAGAGCTGAAAGAGGAGACTGGCCTCAAGGCAGCAAGCCTCAAGCATATTATAAGCCTGCACAGTACTCCCGGGTTCAGCAACGAGGTACTTCACCTGTATGCTGCGACCGGACTTGTGGAAGGTGAATCCTGTGCAGATGAGGATGAGTTTATCTCATCTGAAAGGTACACTGTGCAAAAGCTTCTGGATATGGTTTTAAATCATGAGATCACCGACGCGAAAACCATTATCGGAATACTCCTGGCTGACAAGATTGTTAAGGGCGAATTAAAGATTTGAGGTATTATCTCACAAAAAACCATACCAAAACTTCAATCGCAGGGCAATGTCGTTGAGACATTGCCCTTTATACGTCTTATATCTTATGCAGGCGGGGATCCGAATCAATGGTTAACAAAATTGATTCGCATATTTGACTGTTTCATTGCATAAAATCGTAATGTAATGAAATCAAAAGAATCCGCTTTCACATTAGAAACTGCTGTAATAAGTCCGTTCAGCATGTAAAGAGGTGGTGAGGTTGGTTTATAAGATCGGAGAAATACTGCAAAAGCATGTAAAAAACAACTTAAATATCTATTTCTTCATGTTGCTGGCATTTGTCATAGGGGTATCGGCAGGGGCATTTACTGTAAACGGATTAAGTGCAGTGCAGAGCGACGAGCTTTTCAACTACTTCCAGGGCTTTCTTCAACTTATGGATAATCAGAAGATTGACAGCAATGAACTTTTGAAAATTGCATTCATTGAAAACATAAAACTGGTCGTCATACTCTGGGTACTTGGAGTGAGTATAATCGGCATACCGTTCATCTTTATAATAGTGGGAATAAGAGGATTCATAACAGGCTTCAGCTCAGGATTCATTGTTAAAACCATGGGGTTTAAAGGAGTTTTATTTACACTGCTTACTCTTGTACCAAAAGAAATAATAATCATTCCCTGTATAATTGCGCTGGGAGTCAGCGGGGTGAACTTCTCACTGTCGATCATTAAAAGCAGGTCATTCAAGCGTATTTCAAAGCAAAGCCTTAAAAGCAATTTCCTGGCATACTGCATCGTGACTGTCCTGTTCACCGGATTGATAACAGGGGGGATAATGGTCGAAGCATATATTACACCCGTATTTATAAGGATGATTGCACCATTGATAAAAATATAGTTTTATTTTGTGTATAAATATGGAAAAGGAGTTAATAATAAAACTAGAAATTATAATATAAAAACTATACAAAAAACAGTATAAAGTTTATATAACTTTGTTAAAGGGAATTACAAAATTTAGAAGAATATAGTAGAATAAAGAAAAAAATTAGCAAATA
>CALMWN010000139.1 GCA_937873555.1 uncultured Clostridia bacterium | reverse complement strand
AGTTGGATGAAATACTTGACGGCGAAAATAAATATATAAATTTGAATAAGACACTTAAAAGAATTATGGAAGAAATGCAGGGTGTCATAAAAAAATAAGTTTTATGACGGAGGTCTGAAAAGTGATTACAGAAAAAACGGCTCTAAATAGAAAGTTAATCGGGCTTGATAAAAGGGAAACAGATGAGTATATACATAATATCAAGAAAGCCCATGAATCAAAAATGAATGACTTGCGAAATAAAATAAACAGATGCCATGCAGAAAAGGAAAGGCTTATAAATGAACTTACGGATCTTCAGATTGAGAGGGAGTCCACTGTCAAACCTAAGGAACTGATTGACCTGGCGCTTGACAGAGTACAGGAAATTGCGCTTCAGATCATAAAAAATACTGATGATGAAGTGGTGAAGATAATTGATCTTTCAAAACGCAAGCTTTCGGAATATGAAGAAAAAAATAATTTTCTCCAGCAACAGATAAATACTACAAAGACATATTTGGATTTACTTTTGAAAGATATGCAGAAAGTTTTTTTCCAGAATGAAAGCTCCAGGAATGATAATAAAAACCAGGATGATATTAAAAGCAATGCAAAAGAGAGTCCAACTTCGGATATAGTACAGAATTCCTATACGCAAAGAGATGATGAGGCATCAGGCCCGGATGATAAAATCAATAAAATTGATACTCTTACTTCAAAGCTCGACGAACAGTACATAGAATTTGAAGCAGACATAAAAATGTACGAGTTGAATATTACCCCTTTTAAAGGGCCAAAAGATGGAGAACCGGAGGAAAGTTTCTGGGAATGCACAGGTGTAGATGATGATGAAAGGCATGAGAGTGGAATGGTTGGTTTTGTAGATGACAAGAAGCTGGACGAAGCAGAGTGTATGGTTGATTCTACAGAGGAGCTGCAATTAAAGGAGGAAAGTTCAATTAGTAAAAAGAGGCTTGCAGCAGAGGTGGTATATGGAAATTTTACAGAGCAAAAACCTCCGGAGCAGGGAACAAAACGACGAAGCCCAGTGTTGACAATGCAAATAGATGAAATACGGCAGAAATATCTACTGGGCAAAATAGTGGGCGAAGACCTTATTGATAATAAAGGAAATGTCATTGCAGCCAAAAAACAGACAATAACTCCAGAAATAATAACCAGAGCTGAACATGAAGGAAAACTTGCTGAATTAGTTATTAATATGATGTTACCTGATACGGGAGAATAGCAATATGCGGATGCCAAATGCTGATGTTTTAGTGGAAGATAGAGAGAAGCTGATAAATGAACTTATAAGTGAGATTATAAATAAAAGGATATATCCGGAAGACCATTATGAAATTACTGCACTTCTTGAGTCAATGGGGTGGAATGATAGAAGGGCGGTAGAAAATTTCGGTGTCAAAGATTTGTTTGAGCTTTCGACAGAACTGTGGAATATTATTCAAAAGAAAATTTCATCAACTAGAATAACTCCAATAGAAAAGATTGATTTTAAGGATGATTTTATAGAAACTATGCGCAGCTTTTTAAGAGGAGCTATTTTTGCCATTCCCATGGGAATATCAGTGCTTGCCATGCTAACTCTAAGGTTTTCATTGTGGTCCTACGAATATTTATCACTTGAACTTGCTACCAGTATAGCAATCGGTACCATATTAAGCTTTATGACAGTAGGCGGCTTTACACAAGCGATAGCACGCAGAGGCTTTTCCTATATCAGGCAAGGGTATTATACTGTTGCACGACAGCTTACCTTTTACTTTGTAAAGCTTGGATATATTGTATGTTTTATAACAACCGGGATACTCTTGGTGGCTAATATTTTCTTTTCTGTATTTCCTACCCGTATGTTGATTGTTATTGCTTTGTATTATATATTTCTTACAGCTATATGGCTTTCGGTTACAATCATGTATATCCTGGAACGGGAAATTACCTTTACCGGACTGTTGATTGCAGGAATAATACTTGTTTATATATTCTTTAGAGTACTAAATCTTAACATTATAATTTCCCAGATAATTGCTCTTTTCATTATTTCAATATCCGGACTGGTTATAGTTATATATTTATTTTCGGAAGAGGAACGGAAGCTGGAAAAGGGAATAGCGCCTGTCATGCCTAGAATGTCCATTGTAATATATTCAATTTTACCTTATTTTACGTACGGCTTTCTGTACTTTACTTTTCTTTTTACAGACAGAGTGATTGCCTGGTCAACCAATGATACTTATATGCCGTATTTTATATGGTTCCGAGGGGCATATGAACTTGGGCTGGATTTTGCGCTGCTTACACTCATAATACCTATGGGGTTTAACGAAGTTATAGTGACCAAACTCATGTTTGATTTGGATGAAAATCTAAAGAGCCATTCATTATATAAAACAATAGAGATGAACCGGAAATATCTTAATACTTATATAAAAAGATTTGTGTCGGCATTTCTTGTGTCGGTAATTAGTGCTTTTTTTATTTATTGGGCTGTGAGCTTCATTGATCAAATGAATTTACCACAGCTGCGAACCGGGTTTCTGAGGGATTATACCACCAGGTTCGTGTTCATTTGGGCACTTGCTGCTTATTCAATACTTTCAATAGCACTAATGAATGCAGTAACCTTGTTCTCTTTATCGCAACCTGAGAGAGTGAGTCATTCTGTTTTCTATGCGCTTATTGTAAACATTTTAGTAGGCTTTATATTAAGCAGATGGATATATTATAGCTTTGCAGTATTCGGACTGCTCTCCGGATCGCTGGTTTTTGTTGTGCAAACAAGCTACCATCTGGTGAAGGTTTTTAAGAATCTGGATTATTACCTATATGCAGCCTCATGAGGATGTGTTGAGTTGTGTATTCAAATTTATCCAACCAGTTAATACATATTTTTCATTATGCTGTTTCCATAATAATTCTGTAGGAATGATCCACTCTTTGGCTTTTGCTTTTGCGGCAATGGCAATATGCTTGCTGCTGCTTTGTTCCTTGATTATTGATTTTAGGAGAGGGAGGTAAAAGGAGCTGAATGAACGACTATATTTATTCTTTTGGAATGCTACTGAAAGTTGTAACTGCATTTTCAATACTTTTTATATTAATACCCTCAACGATTATTTGTAATGAAGAGGAAAGCAACGGTATTCTGGACAGGATTTTTATAAGTCTGATACATTCAAACCTGTTTATCATATTTATTGTGCATTTTCTGGCTTTTATCAAGTTGTATGAAACCCTGTCCCTGATAGCGTGCTGTATAATTTTTTTACTTTCAATTTATTGGTTTGAAAAAAGGTATGTATTGCACAGACTTGATACCTTCGGGATGAAGGTGATTACGCGGGTGCTTGACTTATCTGATGGAAACATGGATATTGGAAATGAACTAAAAAGCAGACTCATGATATGGGCAGAAAACTTCTGGACCGGATTAAGTAAGTTATTCAAGCAGTTTTTCATAAATCCTTTTGGCGGGCTTTTCCTTATAATAGTTCTGGGAGCTGCAGCCTATGTCAGGTTCAAACACTCTATAGAACACTTGTACTATGCTGCATCGGACGGGTATGTCCATTTGACATGGGCAAAATACCTTGGAATTAATGATATATATAGGGATGGAGTTTATCCATACGGATATGAAAGCGTTATTTCTGTTTTAAATAAGTTGTTCTTTCTGGATCCCTATTTCATAGTAAGGTTTTTAGGGCCGATAGGAAGCATGCTGCTTGTCTTGTCAATTTATTATGTGGTTTACAAGATTTTCGGGAATGATTCCATTCCTGCCTTTATTGCTACATTGCTTTATGTGGCAGGTTGCGGACTCCCTGTAAATGTGTGGAGGCAAATGTCGGCTTTGCCACAGGAGTATGCGACTATATTTTTCTTACCGGGGCTGTATTTTTTTTATTTATTCTTTTGTACCGGAAAAAGAACATATCTTTTTATAGCAGGAGAAACACTGGCTTTAACAGTTATGATCCATCCATACGTGACAGTATATTTGTCAATTGGGTATCTTGTGCTTTGTATTGTACATATTAATAAGCTTTTAGAACTAAAAAGATTATTATTCCTTACAGCATTGATGATTTCATCACTTCTTGCAGGGTTGATGCCTGTAATTATCGGGTTGCTTTCCGGCAGAAAATTCCATGGCTCATCCATTAATTTTATGCTTGACAGCGTGAAGATAGCTGAAAACAAAGAAGGAGAAGCTGCAGTTGCTGTCAGTAACATAAGTAGTCCTGAGGCCGGGAATTTTACAGAAGATGTATTCTTGCTTAAGGTCTTTCTTGTGTGTGCCGGTATCTCAATTCTTACAGCAGTTATTTTGATATTTATGAGGAACCGAAGTCGCGAAGTTGATAAGGGAAGGGCAATTATAGCATTCACTGTAGTTTCTGCAATCATTTATCTGTTGTACAGGGCTAAAGATTTGAAACTGCCTTCATTGATGGAAGAATACAGAACAGGAATCTTTCTTTCCATTATTGTTGTTTGTGCCTGCACATTTCCATTTGGTATTTTTAGTCTGTTTCCCGGGAATAAGAGACTGGTTTATTTTCTGAAAGTGGCTTTGTGCGGGATAGTGGTTTATATGGTACTGGTCTACAGCAGTTTTGATATTCCGGTAGGAGACCGGTTTGAATATGATGAGGCGGTGCAGCAATATCTGAACATAAAAAGCAATTACCCGGTATTGAAATGGACTATTATTTCTACTATAGAGCAATACGAACAGAGCCTGGGCTACGGATGGCATTACAACCTGTGGGAGTTTATCAGGGATTTATCAAAATCAGCTGAAGATAAGCTTATCATCCCCACCAACTACATTTTTCTTTTTGTGGAAAAGATACCTCTGGGAGATAGTCAGCCCTTAAGCATCCGGGATTCAATGGAACCGTTTCCCTATATTACAGGTGAAGCATCAAACTACTACAAAGACAGGCACAGCAGGAGGGTATTGCAAGCAAAAGCCTATTTCTGGGCTGAAAATTATATTAAAGCTCACAGCAATATGAATGTATTTTATGATGGGCCGCATTTAAGGGTTTATATGCTGGAGCAGGAGGAGCAAAATTGGATAGACCTTTTAAAATGATGCAGAGTTGAAATTTATTTTTTTATACTTTTTACTGGCCTGTATCAGATATTTACCGGACAGGGATGCGTGGAAAACGGTTTTTGACAGATAATGCATTTGTTTACATTTAATAGATAAAAGTATAAACTATATTAGTCAGCTGTTATGTGTTAAGGTGTGAAACGATGAATTTAATTTACAAAGAGGGAACAATAAATGGTTTAAATGTTAATATTGGATTTTTTCAACTTTCAATGAATATTCTGTTTTTAATTATTCTATTTGCAGTTTTGACAGTCTCTTTGTTAGTATACAGAAAACAAAACAAAAAGATTGTAAGCCAATCGCAAAGCATAATTTTAATGGATCAATTGTTAGGTTCTATAAATATGTCCAACGGTGCGGAAGCAAACTTAAATACTTTGCTCGGAATACTTCGTTCACTATTTCCAGCCCAGGACTATTTCTTTTATATAATAGATGAAAATCATAATTGCTATGCCCTCAAGGCCATGATTAATTCAACTGCCGATCCAGGCGATATACGGCCGTCGTACAGTGGGCTTTCAGACTTTGCGGTGGATACCTATTCTCCACAGGTTTCCCTGCCAGTCGAAGAATTCCCCGAAAGCGTAACCTGGGGCTGTGAAGGGAACGAGACTATAGTAAAGCTTCCTGTAACAGGCGGGAAAGGTATGATCCATATAAGGTTGTTACCTGGAACATCAGTAAAAAATGCAGGTATTCTCGAGCTATTTGGAGAGAAGGTCAAATCCGTTCTGGATGTTATTTTAGGTATGGAAAGTGAATTCAGTAAACATGAATATATCAATGTGCCAAGCTTCAATGCAGATAGCAAAGCAGTTATAGCGGTGGATTTTGATAATATGTCCCGTACTTTACTGAATGTTTCCATAAGGGCGGCAATTGCGGATGGAGGACTTTTTATCAGGAAGGAAAACAGTGAATATGACATACCGGTATTCACAGGCCTGGATAAACATACGGAAAATTTGTTTAAACTGGATACCAACTGCCACAATTCGTTGTTTTCGCTGATGGGCAGCAATAAAATCCTGACTTTGAAAAAGGATGACAGGAAATTTTTTCATATGCCGTCCTACCTTGAATCTTCAGGTGTTGAGCTGCTGATCCTGATAAATGTTAAAAAAGGTGAGAAAGACGGACTGATGGTTTACTGGTACAAAAACATACCGAACCTGGACAGATACAGGATAACCACAATGATGATGTTATCCAAAAGAATGGGCGACATTCTCGAAAGCCATAGCTCATTCAAAGAGCTTGCGGACTCATACTCCGGTGTTTTAAAGATGCTGTGCCAGACATTGGACAGCATAAACTCAAATACAGTGGGATATTCTGAGCTTATGTCGCGATATGCTCTTATTATTTGCAGGGAATTGAAGCTATCAGAAAAGGAAACCCAGGAAATTGCTTTGGCAGCATATTTGAGTAATATTGGTATTCTGGGACTGAAAAGTGACATCATCAGCAACAAGGGTAAGTACAGTGTGGTGCAATTTGAAACAATGAAACAGCATGTGCTGATAGGAGCTTCCATAATCGAAACCACCCTTGCAAACAAAAATATTGCAAAATATATCAGATTTCATCATGAACGTGTAGATGGACATGGCTATCCCAATGGCTTGAAAGGGAAGGAGATACCATTAGGTGCAAGGATTATAGCTGTAGTACAAAGTTTTATGGCCAAAATCATGGGACGAAGCAACAGGGAACCTTTACCATTTGAGAAAGCTCTTGAAATACTTTCTTTAGACTCAGGATCACAGCTGGATGGGGATGTTGTGGAAGCACTGGTGAGATGGTTCAGAAAAAAACAGGAGCCAGTCTTGAATACTGGGCGCTCTTTGGGTCCATGCTGGGAGATGAGGTGTTCTCCTTCCAGTATATGCTCCAGGTGCCCCGCTTATAAAAGCACGGGCAAGAATTGCTGGGAATTCGATGGTGTTAATTGCATAGCTCATGGAAACCGCTGCAGATCATGCTTTATTTATACTGAGGCAATATATAGAAAGGGATTGTTCATAGCAAACAAATAGACGTTTCAGAAAAGGAGTCAACGAATTTGGACAGAAGGGAACGTTTACTGCACGTCAATAATTTTTCTGTATATTACGGCAGAGGAATGAATAATGACCTGGAAAGTGCTGGCCTGGCTATTGTAGAACCAGCAGGACAATCTGTTGAATCAATTAAAAAGCTGCAGGCTTCCGGTACTATTGTTGTGGCATATCAGAGTGTAATAGAGATAGATGAAAGGTCTAAAGATTTCTGCCTGATAAAAGACACAGATTTTCTGAAAATTGATGGCAAGGCATTGACAAATGACTCATATGGGACTTACCTGCTAGACATCAGATCTAAAAACTGGAGTGAAATTTTACATCATAAGATAGGAAAGTTACTGCTGGAACTTGGATATGACGGAATTTTTCTGGATACAATGGGAGATATTGAATACAATGTAATTACACCTTCCTGCTTTAACAGCCTGATTATTGAAGCCTCCAATTTTGCAAGAAGATTGAAAATGGATTTCCCTGATAAACTGTTTATTCAAAATAATGGTCTTCAAAAGTTATGTTTGTATACTGCGCAATTTATGGATGCTATCTGCTGGGAGAACCCGTATGTAGATTATTTTAACAATCCACAGCTTTTTAAGCTGATTATAAAGCGACTTGAAATGATGCAGGGAAAATGGAACATAAAGATATTGCTTCTGGTCGAGAAAAACAGTAATGACGCATATGACAGAAACACGCTGAAGATTTTCATGGAAGAACTAGAGACAATAGCAAAAAACAAGGGTTTTCTTTTATATTCAGCTTCAAGGAACTATTTATGACTTCTCACATGGAACTAATTTTAATAAAATTACAATGAATAGAAGAAAAAAGAAAACAAAAATTCCTCCAAAGCAGTGATACTATTTTTAGTGCCATTTCACATAATTTATTTCTGGAAATAAATTATGCTTTCGGCGAGTTTTATCTGATGTGCTTTTTAATATTTTTAAAAACTAGAAATTTGTTATGTTAAAAAGCACTAGTTCAGGTTTGAGTCATGTAAAATTTAAGATAGATTGTCGAAAGAAGAGAATATTAAAATGAAATATCGCAGATAATCACAAAGATATACAGGCTTCACCTGTATATCTTTTTATTTTAACTGCAATATATAAAATTCATGAGACAAGCTGGCGGAAGCTGGAGGAATTTGTGGTAAATATTGGGTTTACAATGAGTGGCAATATATGTATAATTGGAAAACGTAGAAGAAAAACCATTATAAGTTAATATATTACATTAAAGCCCAAGTCATATTTATAGAAGCTTCAGTGGATGGTTGTGATTTACACACCTGTCCAGACTGAACAGTAATGCAGTTTTTTGATTTGTTTGTCCTGTAAAGCATTTATACAGTTTTGCGGGAATTTTATGGAGGAGTCGGAATGCTAGTTGATCAGGATGCATATAAATGGTATGCACTGTTTGTAATGACCGGAGAAGAGGATAATGTCAAGGAAAGAATCTTATATAGATTAAAAGATAAAGATTTGAATGTTATTGTACCTAAAAGGCTACTGAGAGAAAGAAGACAAGGTGTATGGGAGAACAAACTGAGGACGCTTTTCCCCGGATATGTCCTTCTTAATGGATATGTCGGGATAGAGGACTACTATTCTTTAAAAGGAATTCCCGGTCTTATTACTATTCTGAAAGACAGAAATGGTCCCCTTGCCATGAGTGAAAATGAGCTGGGCATCATCAGCAGGCTTATTAAAGATGATGCGACAGCGGGTATTTCTGCTGTGTTGATAGAAGGAAGCAGAGTTGTTGTGGTTGACGGCCCGCTTTTAGGATTGGATGGGTATATTCAGTCTATTGACAAGCGCAAGGGCCGGGTAAAAGTCAGGCTTAGCTTATATGGTGAGGTAAAGCTGGTGGAACTCAGCGTATCAATGGTGCAGTCAGCATAAAAAATCGGAGGCTCAATACCAGTGTTCCGGCCTGGAGAGAGACGATGAGGTTACGGGCAGTACAAAGGGACAGAAGCGGGCAGTAGGGTTCTGACGGCGAAGCTATGTCTTAAAATAGAAAATCATTATTAATTTGGAGAGGAGATTTATTTATTATGGGTATGAGGATTTTTTCCGTTCAAGTAAGAAGGCTTTTATGCTACCTTTTGAGCATTAGTCTGATTCTGGCAGTATTTATTTATATCCCGGGAATAAAAGTAAACGCACTGAGTCCGTTGCAGTCCGTTATACTGGAAGGTATGGACTTGCAGGACAGGACGGGCTTTACCAATCTGCTTGACAGTTTGACAGCTGCAAATCTCAACACCCAGGCAGCTGCAATAAAAAGCCAGTATCTCACCAGAATGCAGCTGGAAGACTGTCTCTTATACAC
>CALMWN010000138.1 GCA_937873555.1 uncultured Clostridia bacterium | reverse complement strand
AAATATTTTACGATATCAAAATAAAGATTGTAATATGTTTATCGTAAAATATATAGAAGTCGGCTTTTTATGCCTAAAAGGCAAATCATCCAATTATGGGATAAGGGGTATCTGAATGTGAATTTGAAAAGCTTTCTCGGATTGGTGGAGATTCGTACCAAGCTGGCCAGTATGGTTCCTTTTTTACTTGGAACGGTTTATGCATCATACCGCTTTCAGCGGTTTCACCCAATAAATTTTCTTCTTTTTTTTGGAGCGCTGATTTGCATAGATATGTTTACAACTGCTCTCAACAATTATCTTGACTTCAAACGCGCCAATAAAAGACATGGATATAACTTTGAAAGTCACAATGCGATTGTGAGGGATAACATAAAAGAATCGACGGTTTTGATGACGATTGCATTATTATACGCCGTAGCTGTTTTGTTCGGGATACTGCTTACAGTGAATACAAATATAATCGTTTTAGGTGTCGGTACTTTGTCCTTTGCAGTGGGAATATTATATTCCTTCGGACCCTTACCAATTTCAAGGATGCCATTGGGTGAACTGTTTTCCGGACTTTTCATGGGTTTTGTAATTGTGTTTTTATCTGTTTATATTCATATATATGAGATGGATGTCGCCACATTGAAGATAACTTCTTTAGACCTGCAAGATATCAGCCTCTTCCTGCATGTGGATATCAGAGAGCTGATTTTTATATTTCTTCTGTCTTTACCCGCAATATGCGGTATCGCTAATATAATGCTGGCAAATAACATTTGCGACATAGAGGATGACCTGGAGAACAGACGATATACACTGCCTGTATACATCGGCAGGGAGAACGCACTGCTGCTCTTTAAGGTCATGTATTATGTATCATATCTTGACATTGCAGTTTTGGCCGTGCTAAAACTCATTCCATACATATGTCTTGCTTCTCTCCTGACACTTATACCTGTAATAAGGAATTTAAAGCAATTTGATGAGACTCAAAGCAAAAACGGCACTTTTGACTTGTCGGTGAAGAACTTCTTTTTAATTAATACTTCCATTATACTTATGATCTTTGTAGCATTAGCTGCGAGTGCCGTTTCACATAATTTATTTCTATAAATAAAGTTTTATATCAAATTGAAGGTTTTGTCTATAGATATTAAAAAATGAGTATTCAAGTTTGAGTTTTATATCATTCGTTTTAGGTTTTGAATATTTTACTGAAGAGATACTTTACTTATAATTATTATATACTAAATAATTTAGAGGAGATTTGCCATGTCTATCTGGAAGTTACGGTCATTTAAAAAAGCTCTTAATTATCTTATCGTTTTATCAATGATGCTTTCCCTGTCTCTTTCATTTGCAGCAACGGCTACAGATGGTGGTGTTCAGCAGCAGGATACGGTCAACAGCAGCGAAGCACATTCATTTATGCTGTTGGACCTTGCGGCACTTAATGAGTTGAAAGCGAAATACAAAAACGGGGATGAGGATCTGACCGCAAGAGTTGAAAAGCTTAAGGAAAGCGCAGAACAGGCACTTAAAGGCGGGCCTTATTCCGTAACATATAAAAAAGCTACTCCCCCTAGCGGAGACAAACATGACTATATGACAATAGGCATCTACTGGTGGCCTAATCCCGATACCAAGGACAAACTGCCATACATCCGTAAGGACGGAAAAGTGAATCCAGAGGTCAATAACGACACATTTGACAAGCTGTCATACGGCAAAATGTCTTCTGCTGTTCAGACACTGGCACTGGCATATTTCTATACCGATAATGAGGATTATGCAAATTATGCGGCAAAGTTGCTGAGGGTATGGTATCTGGATCCATCAACAAGGATGAATCCCAACCTTAATTTCGGACAGGCTGTTCCTGGCCTTAATAACGGCAGAGCTGAAGGAATAATAGAAACTGTGAACCTGATTAACATAATCGATTCCTCGATACTGTTGAACGCTACCTCCAAGGCATTCAGCGGAGATGATATGGTAAAGTTCAAGGCATGGGTAGCCGAATACCTGAAGTGGCTTCAGGAAAGTGATATCGGAACAGATGAAAGGAATGCGAAGAATAACCATGGCGAATGGTATGATGCACAGGTGGTATCGTATGCAATGTTCACGGGACAGTATGATCTGGCAAAAAGCATAATAAACGATTACACCAAATCCCGTATAGACTCACAGATAGATGCCGATGGGAAACTTCCAAGGGAAATGTCGCGGACAAGATCACTGCATTACCCTATATACGCCATGAGGGCTTTTCTGACGGTAGCAATACTTGGAGAAAAACTGGATATGGATACTGATTTGTGGAACTATACTACTGATGACGGGAGGGGCCTGCGCCTGGCGCTTGATTATCTGACTCCCTACATAGATGGCAGTAATGAGTGGGAGTTAAGCCAGGTAATTACCGAAAACGAATCTTCCTTCTCTCCATTTTTAAGACGTGCCGCTGCCAAATACAATTATTACAGATATCTGGTCGCAGCGGATAAGCTGCTGGAGACTGATTCTTTAAGCAGGATAAATCTTATGTATCCTATTCCGCAATTGGAAAAATAGAAATGTAAAAGTATTGAAGAGTTTGAAATATGAAAGTAAAGACATATTAATAACCGATAAAACACCCCGCGGCTTTGCCGCGGGGTGTTTTTTGTAAGACGGATCTATAGCAATCTGCAGCTTTTCATTAATATTCATATGAAATGCTTACGTTTGCACGGATTTCTATTGCACCTGACGAAATCGGCGTAGAATAAGCAGCATCGTACTTGGCTCCGGAAGCCATACCCATTCCATATACAGGTATGCTGTTAACAGGATTTTCGGTGACTGTTGACGGAGCATTTATAGTAATACCAAGTGCTTCGGCCATTGTCTGAGCTTTGCCCTTGCCGTTTTCTATAGCACTTTTAAGAGCATCTTTATAATATTTGTCGTAGTCACTTGCTGCGAAACTGACATTACTTGACATATTGGCACCACTTCCGGTCGCAGTATCGATAATTGCAGCTGTTTTTGATATATCCCTGACGGTTAACTGAATTGAGTTGTTGACCATATAGCCTACTATCCTGTTTTCGCCTGAATCTTTTATGTAATTGTATTTGGGATTGATATTATAATTGACCGTCTTAATATCACGTTCACTTATACCGGCATCCTTTACACTTGAGGTTACCCTGTCCATAATTTCTGCATTTTTCTGCTGTGCTACTCTGGCGTTTTCGTTCTCAGTTACAACCCCCAGTGTAATATATGCGATGTCGGGAGACACCTTCACAATCCCTTGACCTGTGACGTTTAAAGTCTTTTTAGCAGGTTTGGCACTGGTATCATCAGCCGAAACCGGCTTGGCGGGAACGGTTGTTAAAACCAACCCAAAAACCAGAATCAGGCATAATACTGATGAAAAGGCTGCTTTTACTTTGTTTCTTGAAATAAAACCATACATAAATAGTTCCTCCTTTATTTGATTTATTTGATTTAAATACTTAGACGAAATTCCATAATAAAAGTTCCAAATGGGGACGCTTCTCAAGAACCTGGGAAATAATAACAAAATTAACGATAAAAATGGT
>CALMWN010000137.1 GCA_937873555.1 uncultured Clostridia bacterium | reverse complement strand
CATGTTTCCTTCAGACCAGGCATTAGAAAAAATGCTGTATTTAGCATCCATGAATGTGATAAAAAAATGGACCCACAGCATCAATATGCTCCAGCGGACCCCATACCGGAAACCTGAGTGCCATACCCATTTTTATGGAGGTATCTACATCTTCGGCTGAGGAAAGCCCTATCTCAACATTTACTATAAATAGGCTCAAAGCATCAGCACTGTTCTTCCCAGAGAACGGCCCGCTCTAAGATCGGCCATGGCCTGATTAATTTCATCCAGAGCATAGGTTTTAAAAATATACGGATCAATAATTCCGTTTTCAACCAGACGGATAGTTTCCACCAAATCCCTTCGGTTGCTGCCCCTAATACCGATAATTTCTTTTTCTTTCATCGCTGTACTTTGATACTGTACATGAAAAATATCTTCATCATACCCCACCATGACAACCTTACCACCCGGACGGCATATATCAAGACTGGTTTGAATTGATGAAACAATACCAATGTTATCAAAAACAACGTCGCACATTTCACCAGAAGTCAAGTCTCGAATGGTTTCAATTAAATTTTCTTTCGTTGTATTAATCACATGGTTCGCGCCATACTGCTTTGCAATCTCTAATTTTCTATCTTGGCGGCTTGTGCAATAAACTTCCGCGCCAAAATGCTTGGCGATTTGTATGCCCTGCAGCCCTAGTCCACCCACACCCAAAATGCATATTCTATCTGTTGCCCTAACTTGTCCTTGATTCTTGATTGCGTGATACATGCATGCAACCGCATCAGGAATTATAGCTGCCTTTTCATACGGTATTTTTTTATCAAACTTAAGCAGATTGGCTGCGGGTACAAGCATATATTCCGCATGTCCTCCATTACGTTCAAACCCTAAACGAATAAGATGAGAACATAGGTTTCCCCTGCCAGTTGTGCAAAAACGGCAGGTATTGCAAAGAATATCGATTGCAACAATAACTGAATCACCAACTTCAAAACCAGTAACATCCTCGCCTAGCTTCCACACTTCACCGGCGGTTTCGTGCCCGGGAATATACGGCGTTTTAATGGTGGGTAAACGTCCATCCTGAATATGTAAGTCGGTTCCGCAAAGTCCACTTGCTCTGACTTTAATTAAGACCTCACCCCGTTTTGGGAGTGGTATAGGTATTTCCTTTATGACAAGATCCTGATGAAACTGCTCCAAAACAGCAGCTTTCATTGCATTATTATTCAAGTTAACCTCCACAGTTCACTTACACAAAATTAAAAGTTTGATAAAACTTTTTCCACATCAAGAAATAATGACAGCTGCATTATTTTTTCTTGACATATTTCTTTGTATCTATGACAACGGCAATAAGGATAATGGTTCCTTTTACAAAATAGACCAAATACGGGTTAACCTGAATATAAACAAGGCCATAGCTGATTACTTGGAACAGCAGAACACCCGTAATAATACCTTTAATTGTACCAACACCACCGCGCATGGAGACACCGCCGACAACGCAGGCTGCAATCGCGTCCAGCTCATAGCTCTGTCCAAGGGCGTTGGTAGCGCTGCCTGTACGTGCAGCTTCAAGCGTACCGCCAAAGCCGTACAGTAAGCCTGCCAGAACATACATTACAAGCATGTTAAATACAATATTTACTCCTGAGACGTTCGCTGCTTCAGCATTACCACCAATAGCAAACATGTTTTTCCCTAGCTTTGTTTTGTTCCAAATAAACCAAACCAAAGCAACAACAGCAACAGCGTAAACAAGAATCAACTGCAGCCTGAAACCAAAAATGTTTATACCGTTCTGTGCAAATCCGGTAAATTTTTCATCAAGAACACCAATAGGGGCTGAATGGCTTGCCGCGTCAAAATATACCGACATTAAGCCGTAAACAACCATTTGCATACCCAACGATGCTATAAATGGCGCCACTTTGATTTTTGCTACAAGGTATCCCTGCACAAGTGAAAACAACGCGCAAATTATCATTGCCAATAAGATTGGCAGCCATATTGGCAGCCGCGGCAGGTTTGGAAAAACTCTGCTTACATAATCCGTTGATTGAAGCAGAGATGCAGAGATAAGACCGGCAAAACCGATTAATCTTCCTGCTGCAAGATCCGTACCGCCTAAAACAATGGGACCCGCAATAGCACATGCAAAAATCATTCTTGTAGCCGACTGACTTAAAATAAATCCAAAGTTTTTAAGACTCAGAAAAGTAGGATTTATGACCACAATCATTACAAATAATACCACCAAAACAATATATATAGCATTATTGACAAGTTTATTTTTGATATCTTTAGGCTGGAGCAACCTGCCTTTTATAGCGAATATATCCATGATATTTGCATCCTTTCTAAATATACTTGGCGGCAAGTCTCAGCAGACCTTCCTGTGTTGCGGTTTTAGCATCAACAATGCCTGCCACACGCCCATTGCTCATAACCATGATACGGTCAGATATTCCAAGCAGTTCGGGCATTTCAGATGAAATAAATATTATTGCATTGCCATTTTCCACACAATTTATGATAAGCTGATAAATATCGTATTTTGCACCGACATCAACACCCCTTGTCGGCTCATCCAACAACATAATGGTTGGCTCCGTCAACAACCAACGCCCCATAATGACCTTTTGCTGGTTACCACCGGAAAGATTTACAATCTTTGTCTTTGAATTGGGGGTTTTAACCCTAAGTGTATCAATGACCCATTTGGTGTCTTCTGCTATTTTTTTCTCCTTTAGTATGCCAAACTTATTGGTGTACTGATCTATATTCGCAATAATACTGTTAAAAGTAATATCAAGAGTTGGAAAAATACCAGATTGACGGCGTTCCTCTGTCAAAAGAGCGAATCCGTTAGATATGGATTCCCTGGCATTTCTGTTTTCAATTTGCTTATTACGCAGCTTGATGGTTCCTCCCTTGCGCTTGCGAATACCAAAAAGGGTCTCAACCGTTTCCGTTCTGCGGGAACCCATTAGACCTGCAACCCCAAGTATTTCTCCCTTTTTCAGTTCAAACGATGCGTCAATGACAGTTGGCATATATTCACCGGTGAGATTATCTACATGTAGGATAACCTCATTAGATGGTTTTGCATTTTTGGGTGGAAAACGATTTGTGAGCTCTCGACCTACAATAAGGGCAATTAGCTTATCGATGTTAATGTCTTTACTTGCGCCGGTATATACCCACTTGCCATCGCGCATAACTGTAACATCATCAGAGATTTCCAGAATTTCTTCCATTTTATGCGATATATATATAATACTGCACCCGTTGTCACGCAGGTTGTTAATGATTCCGAATAGATGCTTTACCTCAGTTTCAGTGAGGGATGAGGTTGGCTCGTCTAAAACAAGAATTCTCGCGTTGCACGAAACAGCCTTCGCAATTTCCACCATTTGCCTTTGCGAAACCGAAAGTGTGCCGATAATGGCAGCAGGATCAATATCAATAGATAAATTGTCAAATATCTTTTTTGTGTCGTTATACATCTTTTGACTGTTAACAACGATACCATTCATGGGGAATCGGCCAAGCCAAATATTTTCCATTACGCTGCGATCCTGTACTTGATTAAGCTCCTGATGAACCATGGAAACACCATTGTCCAAAGCTTGCCTTGGATTTTGAAAATCCACGGCCTTTTCGTTTAAAATTATTTCACCTTCGTCTCGCTGATAAATACCAAACAGGCATTTCATAAGGGTTGATTTTCCAGCCCCGTTTTCTCCCATAAGTGCATGCACCGAATGAGGCCGTATTTTCAGCTGAACGTTGTCGAGGGCCTTTACACCCGGAAAGCTTTTACAAATTCCGTTCATTTCCAATAGATATTGCGCGGAGATACTAACATTTTTTTGGTTCATATATTTTCATCTCCCTACATCTACCAACGCATAGGCTGCAAAATGCAGCCTATGCGCTTTTTTGTTACCTGTCGGTTGGCTAGTTATTGCTTCAAAATTTTATTATACATATCCTGTGCTACGTTAAGATTCTCTTTTGTGATCGGTATGTAAGGTACGCGGATGGCTTTCATATTGTCAGGAGCAATTTCCACACCTTGGTAAACATCCTTCCCTGTTGCGACATTATAGGCCATTGTAAAGATGTTTAAGCCTTCGCTATAAGCATCGGACAGAATAGAACCAATAATTGTGCCATCTTTAATGGACGGTAAAATCTCAGGCAGTGCATTGATACCAATGGCTCCCATTTTTTTGCCGCCACCAAAGAAACCTTCCGCTTTTCCGGCCTCGATTGCGCCAAGAAGCATAGCATCATTATTCGCAAGTATCATCTCAATCTTATTTCCAAATTTTCCCATCCAAACATCGGTAATATCCTTTGCTGTTTGTGTTTTGAAATCGCCGGGCTGTAGGTCAAGAAGCTCTGTTTTAAACCCGGCTTTTGCAAAGGTTTCCTTGACTGCCTGTGTTCTTGCCTCGGCATCCGGATGTCCTAATGTACCCTTTAAGATAACATACTGTAGAACGCCGTCACCGTTTTTATCAAACGATGGGTCTGCTTTAAATACCTTCATAGCCATTTCCGCTTGCATTCTGCCTGAATCTTCTGGTGTTGTTCCTACATACCAACATTTATCATAGCTCTTCATATCATCAGACGATAGGCTTCTGTTAAAGAAAATCAACGGAACATGCGCTGCTTTTGCTTTGCTGATAATTGTTGACGCAGCTTTGGGATCGACCGCATTTACACATAGAGCGTCAACGCCTTTGCTGAGAAGAAGGTCGATTTGCTCTACCTGTTTTACCTGATCATTTTGTGCATCGACCATCTGGATATCAGCTTTGTTACCTGCAAGAACCTTAATAGAGTTACGTATATAGGTAACATAGTTGTTGGAGTAATCGAAGATTGCAACTCCAATTACAGGTTTTTTTCCAGTTTGCGTTGATGATCCTGCTGCTGATCCGACAGATGAAGTCGAAGATGATGAACCCTTACCACTGCACGCTACTACAGAAATCATCAATACACATGCCAAGAGAATGGATAACATTCTTTTCATTTGTTTTTCCTCCTTTTACTTTTAACTTTTATTTTTAAAGCATAAAGCTTTAAATCCACTTTGTTTTCAATACAATATGAATCTTAATCTGTTTTCCGCTCGTTATTTATTCCTCTCCGTTCGGCAGAATGACAACTTTAACCGCATTGCCTTTTCTGTTAACAAATGTATCCAGAGCATCTGCAAAATGATCAAGAGTAAATTGATGCGTAATCAGATCTTTAACTTTAAGCTGCCCGATTGCCATTAAATTGAGCACTTTTTGGCTGACATTGGGATTTGCCCTTGATCCGAAAATTGCTATTTCATTATGTGTAATATATTTAAACGGCAGTTCCTCCACAACATCATTGGTTGCAACCCCAAGCAATGCAACCCTTCCGCCTTTTCTCACCATTCTTACACACTCGTTGAATGTTCCCTTTGCCCCTGAACATTCAAAAGCTTCATCAACCCCAAGTCCGTTTGTCAAAGCTCGAACTGCTTGGACTGGGTCTTCTTTTGTAAAATCAACACAGGCATCCGCGCCAAGTTTTTGTGCTACGGCAAGCCTGGTCCCGCGGCCAATCATAATCACTTTCGCAGCACCCATCACTTTGGCAAGGTGCATGGCACAAAGCCCAATAGGGCCTGGCCCTACAACCGCCACTGTGCCGCCTGCGGTCACACCGGAAAGTTCCAGCCCATGCAATGCAACACCCGTTGTATCGCACATGGCAGCCTCTGCAAATGTGACGTTATCCGGCATATGAGCAATGCTTTTGATGGAATATTTTTGATACTGTCCATAAGCGCCATTAACAATAAATCCGTAATGCTCATGCCCGGTTGTTGTATCACCGTAGTTCAGACAAAGGGTGTACCTGCCCTTTTTACAGTTATCGCAATAGCCGCAGCCCTTATGAGCCTCACCGGCCACACGGTCTCCAACCTGAAAGTCGTGGACATCTTCTCCCACGGCAACAACCTCTCCCGCCCATTCATGGCCTGCTACAAAGGGATACGCCGGAGGCCAGGTACCAGCAAGGTCGCCTCTAATGATTTCCGGATCACTTCCGCATATCGCTACCGCTCTAATTTTGCAAAGCACTTCTTGCTTTCCTGGCAATTTTACTTCAACATCATCTCTAATTTCAAATTGGTTGGGGCCTGTCAAAACACATGCTTTCGATACTTTAGGTATTTCATATTTTTTATCCATTTTTATACCTCCAAATTTTTTATCAATTTTTATTCCTTCATATATGAGCTTAAACTTATAACATTTAATATTTCTTAAAAATTGTGACAAGACAATGAGAGCAGATCACAGGAACTTTACACATACCGGTGTTGGACTATCAATGCGCATAACTTCGCTAAGCGTACCATTCTTACCATCAATCGAAAAGGAAACAATGCTGTTGCTGTCCTGATTTGCAACAATAAGGAATCTGCCGCTGGGGTCTATAGCAAAATTACGCGGTGTTTTGCCCCCGCAACTGCTGCAAGCAATATATGTAAGCTTTCCTGTTTCTTCATCTACACGGTAAACGGCAATGCTGTTATGTCCCCTGTTAGAGCCATAAAGAAATTTGCCATTTGGTGACATATGAATATCGGCGCAAATGTTATCGCCATTAAATGGCTCGCAAAGTGTAGACACCGTCTGTATGAGTTCAAAGCCGCCAATGCCATCATAATAAAACAATGAAATGCTGGAGTCCAATTCGTTGATCAGATAACAGCGACGAAAGCTTGCATCAAATTCACAGTGTCTGGGGCCTGAACCCGGAAAAACCTTGAGACCTTTCTGCAGAGATAAAACAGCATCTTTACTTTGAAAGTTGGTTTTGTAGATCATAAGCTGATCGATTCCCAAATCAGGCACAAAAGCGTACTGATTATCTTGATCAAAAATAAGGGAGTGAGCGTGTGGGCTCTTTTGGCGTGTTATATGAACACTGCTGCCCTCATGCTGAATGAATTGACATGCTTCCTGCAGGCTGCCGTCTTCCGCAATCGGAAATACGGAAACACTGCCGCTCATAAAGTTTGAAACAAAAAGATGTGTGTCGACTTTATTAATATTAACATGACACGGATCGGTTCCTTTTGTCTTTTGGAAATTGAGAAACTTAAGTTCACCCGTAGTTTCATCAATTTTAAAAGCACTGACGGTACCTGTTGCCTCGCCCTCATATTCTTTAATCTCATTCACCGCGTACAAATACTTTTTTGAATTGGAAAACACGATGTATGACGGGTTAGAAACACCTTCTTGGGTATCGTGGTACCATATAGTTCCTGTTGAAGGATTAAATTTGAGTATATCTATGCCCTTACCCTGCCCCCACAGTATCTCCCCAGTTCCAAATTTAATTTTCTGGGTATATGTCCCAATAAATATGAACTGCTCGTTAATAATAATCACCCCTCAATAAAAATAATAGATATGTTTGGATGTTGTATACAAATCTATAAATAAGAAAAACTTGTTCTCTTATTTCGTATTGTTCATCTTATCAATCGTATTAATTGTATTGGAATGATGGATTATACCATACTTTTCCGCGTTACTCTCATCGCCTATCAAGATATAATGTGCAATTTTAAAGTGCTCTTCTGCAACATTCTTACTACGCCCTGCAACACCATAACTGATCATTCTGTATCTTTTTGTTATAATATAGAACTGCTCAATTAATTCCTTAATCAATGGGGTTTTTATACTAGCATATA
This sequence comes from uncultured Clostridia bacterium, assembly GCA_937873555.1. Lineage (GTDB taxonomy): Bacteria > Bacillota > Clostridia > Acetivibrionales > CALMWN01 > CALMWN01. Next base: position 21,835 of record CALMWN010000137.1, on the reverse strand, counting down.
TTAAATGATGGAATTGCTTATTGTTTTCAGAAAACTCCTTATCCGTCATTTCTTGTCCCGAATCCACTAACACTTGTGCAAGCCTCATTAATTCTTCTTTATTGTTTTGTGACATATTCCGAGCGGATATGCGTGCAGCCAACCCTTCCAATGCTGCACGAACATAAAAAATTTCATGTATTTCATCTGACAGAAAGCTTGCTACCTTAGCCTCTTTATGGTTGGTTTTATTCACAAGACCAACAGAAATTAATTTATTGATCGCCTCACGAATCGGAGTTCGGCTAATATTCATCTTTCTAGAAAGCTCATTTGAATTAAGTGGGACATCCGGTTCCAATTTGCCAGAGAGGATATCATCCCTTAACGCTTCGTATACAATATCCTGTAAGGTTTGATATCCAGCAACAACATTAGAAACGTTTAACATAGAAATCCCCGGGATAATTTCCTTAGATTTATTGCCAGCCATATTGTCGTCTCCTTGTCGTCAGTATTATACTAATATTTTTATACAATAAAGTTATACAAACTGATATAAGTTTTGGATGTGTTGGATATTGTATCCAACACATCCGATAAATCACCAAAAATTTAATTTGACAATCAAAAAATAGCTAATACCTATATATATTATATGTAAGCCTCAAATAGAACCCACATTTAAATAAGATTATGTTTGTGAGATAATTTACCTCATAAAAAACAGAGGAGGAATTATCCATGACAAAAGAAGAACTACAATTTGTACACCTTGTTATGGGTAAGCTTTTTACATAGTGCCAATTTGGTTTTCTTGTTTCGGTTCCCCAGTAGACCAAAGTGCTTTAGTTTTACAAAACCTTTTGGTAATACGTGCATAAGGAAGCGCCGGATAAACTCAACTCCACTTAAAGTGAGAACCTTTTCTTTGCTTTTATCTTTGTAGTCTTTTACCTTGAACGTAACTGTTTTTTCATCCATAAACATGATCCTGCTGTTTGAAATCGCCACCCTGTGAGTATATCCACCCAGGTATTTAATCACTGCCGGCGGGCCGGAAAACGGTTGCTTGCTGTAAGTATACCAGGACTTGCTGTAGCAGGTGTTGATGAGAGATTTGTTCTTTCTCGGAGTATATACTTTCCCCGTATATTAACTTTACAGTATTTCTGATTATTGGAGCCAATTTGAATGGATGTTTCAAATATAGATAACAGGTGTTTGTGCCGATAGATGGACTGCGTCGTATACCGAGGAGATGGAAAATGCAAGCTTGATTAACTTCAACTTCGGGTTTGCAAAAGTTACAATAACCGAAGACATGATAAAAAAAGTTATGTAAAGACTATAAATTTTGAGAGTCTTTTCCTAACGCATAACCTTTACCGATTTCATCAAGAGGTATATGCCGATCAGAACTAAAAACAATATAATGCTACCAATCAGACCTGATACCTGTCCGGGGTAGAGGGGAGATGTCGCAAATACAATAATGATCAAAATACCTGCGAGCACTGTTGTATATGGATAGCCCGGGACTTTATATTTAAGCTTTTCTGGCTTTTCCCTTAACGTCTTTCTTCTGTAGAAGAAATGGGTTATTGATATGGTCAGCCAGTTGAACATTGCGGTAAACCCGCTTGCACCCGCCAGAACCACAAATATCTTCGAAGGAAGTATGTAAGACAATACCGCCGCCGGACCGGCAAGTGATATTACACTGCCGCTACCTAAAAAAATTCCTGAACCAATAATATTTCCAAGAGCCATTATAATAAGGTGATTTCTATTGAAACCTTTTTTTGCAGGACTTTTCCCCAAATGTTTTTATCTCTCCTCTTGCAAGCCATGTAATTTACGATTTATGTCTAAGCTATGGATGCTGACTTGCAAGGAAGGATATTTGATGAAACAGTAAAACCAACCTAACCTTTTGAAAATGACTTTGAAATGTCTGTTTCTACATCATTTCTTATGGTTTTCACAAACCTTGAAGTCTTTTTGAGTTCTTCAAGCTTATTTTCGTATTCCTCGCCATCAAATGGGATATCAATCATCTTTTTACTAAAGGAAGAAAGCATTATCGCGTTTGCTATTGTTACTGATTTAATGCCTTCGTTACCATGTGCAATAAGCTCCCCTCCTCCGTTCAATACTGCATTGAAAAACTTCTCGGTTACCACTATATGCCCTTTGGGTGCATTCACGTTAACCGGTATTTCGGTATACCAGCTTTCAATCTTACCAAAGCCTTCCTTGGTTTCTTTGGAGAATTTCAGCATGGATGTGCGGTTCCTGTAGAAAACAAGTTTTTCTTTCTCATAAACTAAATTTCCGTATTCTCCGACTATTTCAAAGCGGTTGGTACCCGGAGTTTCTGCCGTCGTCACAATAAAATGGCCTATCATTCCATTGTCATGCTCAAAGTATGCAGTAACTTCATCCTCGACTTCTATGTTGTGATATTTACCTATATGTGCAAACCCGCTTATGCGAGCCGGAACCCCGAAGAGCCACTGATACAGGTCAAGATTATGTGGGCATTGGTTGGTTAAAATGCCGCCGCCTTCTCCAGCCCAGGTTGCACGCCAATCACTGCTGTCATAATAGGCCTGGGATCTGAACCATGCGGTGTTGATCCAGGTAACTCTTATCAGCTGTCCCAGTTCTCCGCCGTCAATTATGTCTTTAATCTTTTTATGGAATGGAAGTGTCCTTTCCTGGAACATCATACCAAAGACAATGTTTGGATTCTTTGCCTTCGCCTTTTCATATTCCTCCATTGTTTTCTTTGCATCATTGACATGCACTGCAACCGGCTTCTCGCAAAGTACATGCAGGCCGCGGCTAAAAGCTTCAACGGATATCGGCGTATGATCATAATGCGGGACAGCTATTATCACAGCTTCAAGACCTGACTTTTCAAAAAGCTCCGTATGATTGTAATATGCCTTTGTGTTCAATTCGGCTGCCGCTTTATCCGCCTTATCCTTTTTTATATCACATACTCCAACGACCTCTACAGCCTCAAGTGTCTTTAAATTCTTGACATGAGTGCGGCCTCCGATGTTTCCCAAACCGATGAGACCTACCTTTACTTTCCTTTTGTTATCCATCAAATTATCTCCCTTCTCAGCTTAAACTGATGTAAAATATTTAAATGCAACATTTACAATTCATAAATAAATTAACTCACAAGCAACCGGTCAATATATTTCACCAGTTATTTCAAATAACAACTTTTTTAAGGCATTACATGCAATTTTAAACTGCTCCGGCCCGCTTACCGGAAGGTATTTCAAATGCGGTTCTATAGATAGAAAGCCTTCAAATTCATCATTATTAAGGGCTGTAAATAATTCTTTCGCCATTCCCTTTCCTTCACCGATGGGCAGAAAGTGTTTTTCCTCAGGTGATGCATCCTTTACATGTACATAGACAATCTCATTCTTCAGGAATTTATAAGCCTCAACATTATTTTCAACACCGCATTTCACAAAGTTTCCTATATCGATTATTGCTTTCAAATGCTTGCTGTTTATTGTTTTGAATAAATCCATACACCTTTCGGGAGTATCTCCGTAAATTCCGCATTCATTCTCGTGTAAAAGGACCAGACTGCTCCCTTCCAATACGTTTACAAATGTTTTGAACCTTTTCATAACCTCTTCCCTGTGCTGTTCAGGACTCTCACCCTCGGGAATATAAAAGCTGAATACCCTGATATATTCCGTGTCAAGAATTTTGGCAATTTCCACAATATGCTTGAAAAGTTCGAGGCACGGTTCAAAATCCTCAGTGATTTTGGTCTTGCCAATAGGTGAACCAATTGCAGATACCTTGAATCCCCTCTTATCAAGCTCATTTTTGATTAATCTCACCTCATCAGGTGAATGCTTTACAAGTGGTTTTCCGTTAACCCCCCTCATTTCTATGTGCTTTACGCCAAGCTGATCCAGCTCATCCATTTGCGTCTTAAGGTCGTCTGCAATCTCATCTGAAAATCCGGTTATAACAAATTTACTCATAATCTACCCCCTTCTATCCATATTTTTCATGGTGCTTATATAAATATACGCATTGATTTATTAATCGTTTCAAGAATTTTGTTTAAATACCATCAGCTTTAATTCATAAATACCTTTAACTCAACTACATTATATTGTATAATTTGGTTAATAATATTAACTTTCTTGGTCAGTTTCTGGACTTTCTTGGCTTTTTGAAAGGAGCTTAAAATCATGCTTCAGGCATTTTTAAATAATATTGATTTAAATATAAAATATCTTCATATTCAGCATAAAATGCGAAAGGTTGATTTTCATTTACATGATGGATGTGAAATATATTTTCTGATTACCGGAAGCGTAAAATATTTTGTTGAAAAAAACATTTACCCCATAAATTTTGGTGACCTTATGATAACCAACAATCATGAAATACATAAGCCGTCTATTTCTGCAGATTCAATTTATGAAAGGATCACCATAGAGTTCAATCCGGCATTGGCACAGCTTTTTAACACAGCAGACTTTGATCTGCTGAATTGCTTTTACAACAGGCAAAACGGAGAGCAGAACAGGCTCTCCCTGAATCACAAGGAAACTTCCGAAATATTGATCCTGTTCAACAAATATGAAACCCTTTGTAAAAACCCTGTCAATTGTTCAGAAATATTAAAGCTCAACTATTTTATCGAGCTCCTTGTCTTTATAAACCAATTGTTCATGAATTCAAAGCACATCGAGAGCGGTACGCATATTCACAAGAAATTAATACCTGTTCTTGAATATATTGAACAAAATCTTGAAAGTGATTTATCCCTGGAAAATATTGAAAAAAGATTCTATATCAACAGGTATTATTTAAGCAAACTATTTAAAAAATGGGCCGGAAGTACCATACATGAATATATTATATATAAGCGGATATCAACGGCAAAGAAATTAATCCATGAAGGGTATAGTATAACCGAAGCATCTATAAAATCCGGTTTCAACGATTATTCCGCATTTTTGAAAATGTTTAAAAAAACTGTCGGAATTTTACCTAAGGAATACAGTAAGCATTTCGGGAAAGCGTAATTCTATCTTTAATTGTATCCCGGCAAACCAATAGTCTGCTCTATAAACTTTGAAGGTGTTACACCTTTATATTTTTTAAACAGCCGCGTAAAGGAATTCAGGTTGGCGTATCCTACCATGCCAGATACCTCGCTGATCCTCCGGTTTTCATCCTTAAACAGGGCGATGGCCTTTTCCAGTCTTAGGGAGTTCAGATAGTCCATAAAATTCTCTCCGGTTTGTTCTTTGAAAAAACGTGACAGATATACCGGAGTTAACTCGAATCTGTCTGCTACCATATTAAGGCACATGTTTTTATCATGGTAGTTGCTGTTAATATAATAAAGAACATCTTCCTTAAGGCGGGTGTTGTGGCTCTTCTTATTCTTATTAACATAATTGCACATTTTTAAATATATGCTTTTTATATTATTAAACAAATCCTCAATGGTTTCACATTGGACAAGCTGTTCTATGGAATTCACATAGTTTTCAACTATATACAGTGGATTCGAATTTATTTCATTCAAACATTTTATAGCTGTGCTCATCATATCGAACATGAGACATCTGACTCAGCCTCTGTTGTAATCATTATTACAGGTATGTGCTTCAATGAATTATTGCTTTTGACTGCCCTCAAAAAGTCGAAACCATTCATTACAGGCATGTTCCAATCGGATAATATCAGCGTTGTACTTTCACTTTCCTTTGAAAGCATCGTCAATAAATAATATCTTTTCCATTATTGTTCCGCTCCTTTACAAAGTTTACCTGACCATCTTTCTGACCAAAGTCGATACCCATATGCCAACCATAATCACTCCCAGTACCATTTCAATTGTAGTTTACCGGTCCTAAATACGTGTTTTTGTTTACTTTGGTTTTTTGGTCGGAATCTTCAATATAAAATTCTATGAATTTTGCATTAACGATTTTGGTGTTTCTCAAATCACCTTCATTCATTCTGAAAGTATCAAAACTGCAATCGGTAAAGATGGCATCCTGGAAACTGCTCTTTGCGAAGTTGCAAAAATAAAAATGGCTGTCATCCTTTCGGTATTTTTCAAAAAAAGCCACCCCCTCAGTCGACTTTTGGGGACGACGTTGGGGATAGCCCTTGAACAATCTTTATTTACTTGTAATATAACTCTATTTGCGTGTGATATGACTTTGTTATGTCGCCACACATAAAAAAAAGGAGCTATAGCTCCCTTCTTCCTTCCAATGACTTTGCCAGAGTTACCTCATCAGCATATTCAATATCTCCCCCCACAGGAATACCGTGGGCAATTCTTGTGGTTTTTATTCCAAGAGGCTTGAGAAGCTTGGAAATATACATTGCCGTTGCTTCTCCTTCTATGTTTGGATTGGTTGCGATTATAACTTCTCTGATATTTCCCTCTCCCACCCGCGCAAGCAGTTCCTTTATTTTAATGTCCTCGGGACCTATTCCTTCCATCGGCGATATCGCCCCATGTAATACGTGATACAAGCCCTTGAATTCCCTTGTCTTCTCCATCGCGACCACGTCCCTGGAGTCTTCAACCACACATATTACCGACCGGTCTCTTGTCGCTCCGCTGCATACGCTGCATGGGTCTACGTCTGTGAGATTGCTGCATATTGAACAGTATTTGGTTTTAAATTTAGCTTCCTTAATTGCATTCGCAAGGCCTTCAACCTTATCTGCCGGCAAGTCCAGCACGTGGAACGCCAGCCGCTGGGCTGTCTTGTGCCCGATCCCGGGGAGCTTTTCAAATTCTTCTATAAGCCTTGCAACAGGCGTTGCATAAAAACTCATCAGTATTCACCTTTGCTTGTCAAAATAGGCCCGGCATTCCACCCAATCCTCCGGTAATCTTGCTCATTTCTGAATTAACCATGTCATCTGCCTTCCTCAAAGCCTCATTAACCGCTGCCAGAACCAGATCCTGAAGCATTTCCACGTCCTCCGGATCCACTACCTCGGGCTTTATTTTTATTTCAATAATCTCTTTCTTCCCACTGGCAACTACCGTCACAGCTCCACCGCCCGCAGAAGCTTCCACAGTTTTATCCTGAAGCTCTTCCTGCATTTTCTGCATGTCCTTCTGCATTTTCTGTGCCTGTTTCATCAAATTGCCCATATTACCACCGCCAAAGCCTGGAAAACCGCCTCTTGCCATATGTAAATCTCCTCCTGATTTCAATTTTACTTATATTATTATACTTTAATTGCCAAAGCATGTACACTAGCACTCATAAGAAAGTTTGCATGTTATTGTTCAAGTTCTTGTCTGAAGTCCATGACCGGCCTTCGAAAAAGTATATCCTAAGAATTTCTAGCAATTTTTCTGGTACTCTTTAGGTGTTATATGTTCGAGGCTCTTAAACACCGTCGCAAAATATGTGGCATCCTGGAATCCAACCATCTCAGCTACCTGAAAGATCTTTAGATCCTTTTGCTTGAGCAAATCCTTTGCTGCATCCACCCTTACCTTGTTCAGGTATTCTACAAAGGTGATATTGATATACCTCTTGAACTGGGAGCTGAGATACCATGGGTTGAGGTAAACCTTGTCCGCTACCTCTGTAAGAGTGATTCCGGTCATATAGTATTCGAAAATATACTTGATAGCCATGCGTATGTAGTGAGGCACATTGTCTGTATCCTTTGTGTACATGGCTATTGTTATCGTAAAATTCCTGATCCAATTGAGGAAGGAGTTAATCGATCTGAGTCTTTTGAATTCATAGAGGTAATCAATGTTTTTCCCCATGATCTCCGGAATTTCAATATTGCGCTCCTTTAAACGGTTCTCCAGAAGTATGATTTCCTGCAGAAATTCCATCTTTACCTTAACAGGATCAAAATAAATATTGCATCCGTAAAGCTTTTTCAAGCTGTCGTCAAGGTAGCTTTCCACCTTATCCGCTTTCCCGCTTGCAATCAGGTTTGATATGATCTTTGCGGAGTAAAAATCCACTATCTTATATTCCTTTTGTTTTGCAATAAATGAATCATATTCCACCTGCTCTATAACTGAAGATATTTCATTAAAAAGTAAAAATCCAATCATTTCAGTGCCGGTTTTATAAACTTTTTCCAGGCAGCCCTGAACATATTTAAAATTCCGGACTGCTGTAAAGACGGATATCCCCTTTCTTCCCATTTCCTTCCTGAATTCACTCAATGCCTGTTTCAAATCAACTAAATCAAATAAAGCTTCAGATACCAAAATGAAGTTTTCATCTATTACAATGAGTTTTGCTTCATCCAACTTCAATTTTTCAAATTCCTTGGCGATATATTCCGTGTCCTTTTCCCCAAGCAGTCTTCCATTGCCTCGAAGAACCGATATGATCATCAGGGCTTCAGAATTCCGTGAAATATATTCCGGTAATTGCCCCTCTCCGAGTATTGCTTCTTTCAAGTGCTCTATTTCAAGCGTCTTCTGAAGCAGGGTGTTTTTATGCCGTGCCTTGTCTTCGAGCTTGTCCAGCACATCAATAATCATCTCATAACTGCACGGCTTGAGTAGATAATCGACCGCTCCATTCTTCATGCATTGACGAACAAACTCAAAATCCGAGTAAGCACTTATCACTATTACAGATATGCCGCTATATGCGGAACATACCTGCTTTGTGAATTCTACACCATCCATTTCAGGCATCTTGACATCGGTAATCACAACATCAACCTGTTCCTTTTCCAACAGTTCCAAAGCCTCGGGAGCACTTCCAAGCATGGCTACAATCTCATGTTCAGGCAGATATTTCTGTAAAATATACTCCATTCCCTTCAAACATACGCTCTCATCATCAACAAGCAAGATTCTAAGCATATTTGTCTACCTCTTCATTCTCAATTCTCTGGTCCTGAATGTTAAATTCGACTTTTTTCCCCAGCTGTACAGTAATCTGCGTACCAGCTCCCTGGATGCTGGAAATTGTGATGCCATAAGCTTCGCCATAGATATACCTTATCCTGTCATGCACCATCTTAATGCCTATACCCCTGTTTCTCGCCTGATCCTCAGATTGCCTGAAAATATCTCCTATGGCCTTCTCTGACATACCTGTGCCATTGTCACTGACTTCGAAAATTATCGCTTCCTTCCTGATAAAGCCTGAAACGTTGATAATCCCCTTGTATTTCATCTCCTTGAAGCCGTGCTTTATTGAATTCTCTACAAGCGGCTGCAGCAATAGTTTTGGAATTTTCAATTCCAGAATATCTTTATCAACTGTTACAGAATACTCCAGCTTCTCTCCGAATCGTACTTTCTGAATTTTCAAATAATTCTCAAGCTGGTTTATATCCTCCTCTACCGCAACAAATTCATTTTCATGGGAAATTGAGTATCTCAGAATGTCTGAAAGTGCCATTACGATTTTCGCGGTTTCAGTCTGATCCTTCATGATAAGCATCCAATAAATCGCATCCAATGTATTATACAGAAAATGAGGGTTAAGCTTTGCCTGAAGAGCCTCCATTGCAGTTTTCCTATAATATGTCTGTTGTTTATATACAGTTGAAAGCAGCAGCTTGATATGTTCAACCATATAATTGAAGTTGCGTATTATAAAGCCGAATTCATCTTTTGTCCCATGCTCAAGTATTACACTCAGATTGCCGTTTTGTATACACTCCATCCCTTTCATAATCTTTTTGAGAGGGAGCAGCAATTTGCTTATAAAAACCGAGACAAGTACGATAATAATACAGAAAGCAATAACATATATGATTAAAAACAGGCTGTTTATCTGCAATATCTGGTTGGCAATTTCACTTTTTGGTATTATTCCCTTAACACGCCAGCCGCCGTAACTCATCGGATATTCAAAAACCAGATTTGACGGCTTGTTAAAGGAGAGTGAAGACTTGTTTATAAGCGAGTTGTCTTTCGAATAAATGATATTAGAATTCTGGTCAACAACTAATATCTTCACACTTTCACTTTGACTGGCCTCATCGATAATTTCGCTGAAAAAGTTTTTTGTAAACCTTGCTTTGAGCAGTCCCAGCTTGCCGTTGCCCTCAAATATCGGTGCATAAGCCGATATTGTAAGTAATTCCGGATTATAGTCACTCCAAATGATATTATCTTTTTGGCTGTACATACTGTTATGCAGTATTAGTTCAGAGTAGGTATCTATATCTAATACAGCTTCCGAATAATAACAATTTATCGGGATGCCCTGGGTTGTAAATATATAAATGTCATTCACCGCTCCGCCGTCTGACTGTTTTAATTTCAAAGCCTCTCTTATAATATAATTTATATTCATTTGATAATCGGAGTTTAAATTGTTCAAATCCTCCAGATTGTTTTTTATTACCTGGTTTTGTGCTATGGAATGCATGAAGTTCTCACGTCTGTTAACCTGAAAATCCATTCTCTTGCCAATTTGCTGGATGGATTCCCGGAAAAAGACCATTGACTTTTGAGTAATTATGTTGTTAATGAAATAACTCGATATGAATATCTGGAGGAGCAGTACGGCGCATGATATGAGAATAAGAAACAATATCAGCTTGAATTTGAAGGAATGCATTTTTCCCAAAATCCCCAATCCAAAGGCTCCTCTCATTAGGTACTCTGAACTGTATATTTTACCGGCAAAGGTGTGCTTCTATTGTCTTGTCAGGCCAATCATCCCTTTGCATTATATTATATCTTTTATTCGAGCCAGATGGCAATAATCAATTCTGGGTATATATTTCAGTAAATTTTTCAGAAAGCCGGATTCTCTCAATTTATATTATTTATGATTTATTTAATACTACTTTGTTACATCATTAATTTGTGGAAATTTTGCAGTATAAATTTCTATTGAAGAAAAAGTAATACTTGTTTATTCAATAATAATTCCAAAGTAACAAAATAGTATTAAGTAAACAGTTCCAATATTTTTAAAACAAAACAAAGGAATTTAAAATAAATTATCGATAGCTGCATGCTATAATTAAGCATGTAGGGTCACAATCCATAACACTTATATAGAAAAAATTCTATACATCATGTTCTGCAGTCAATCATCAAACCAATTTCACAAACCTAAAGGAGGAATAAAAATGACAAGGAAACATTTTCGTTTGACCGCTTGCTTGCTGGCAATCATGTTGATTCTGACCTCATGTGGTGGAACAAGCCCGAACAAGGACAACAGCTCCGCAAACCAGTCAACATCGGCAGCATCATCAAATGTCTCTGCTTCCGGAGGAGGCAAGCTGACCGATGTAGGTGTCCCCAGAAAAGAAACCTTGATTGTAGACATGCTTAACGGGCGCGCAACAAATATCAGCCAGTTAAATCCATATCTCCCCGGAGTTGTCTATCAAGGCAACGGTTTCCGCCAGTTTGTCTGGGAACCTTTATGGGAGGTTGATTCTGTAAACGGCAAGCAGTTTCCATTACTAGCTTCTACAATGGCCGAACCGGTGAACAGCAGCATGACCAAGTTCCGCTTCAAGCTGCGTGAAGGCGTAAAATGGTCCGACGGCGTAGACCTTACTTCTGAAGACGTTGTATTTACCTCAGATATGCTGTTGAATATAAAAGAACTTGCTTACAGCGGAGCATATTCCAATATGGTCAAAAAAATGACAGCTGTGGATAAATATACAGTTGAGGTTGAAACTCTTAAACCTGAGGCAAAGCTTGAACAGTTTCTAGGCGTTACGGTTACCGATACAAACTTTAAAATATTACCCAAGCATATTTGGGAAAAGAATGATCCTAAGACATTTCAAAATTCCCAGTCAATTGCATCCGGTCCATACACATTGAAAAACATAGACCCACAGGGCAACTGGTTTTTGTTTGAAAAGCGTGCCGACTGGAAGAATAGCGCTACCGGATTGGTAGCAGGAGAACCGACCCCGAAATATATATTGTTCAGGACTTACGGACCTGAGGAAAAGCGCGTGATGGCGACAATCCAGAATGACATGGATATATTGACAGATATTTCTCCGGAGAGTTGGGATATTTTAAGGCAAAAAAATACCAACACAATGGCATGGTATAAAGATTTTCCATATGCGGATATGGATGACCCGGCAGTCAGAGGTGTACAGTTCAACTGCTCAAAACCCCCGTTTGACAACGAAAAGGTACGCTGGGCACTCACTCTCGCAATTGATTTGAAGAACGTATCCATGTCGGCATACGGCGGGATGCTGAGAGTATCACCAATAGCCCTGCCTCCGACAAAGACCCTGACATCAGTTTACCACAAGCCGATGCTGGATTGGCTCAGAAGCTTCCAGCTTGGTGATGGCTACAAGCCGTTTGATGAAAGCTATGCTAAAAGTGTTGCTCAGATGCTGAAACAACAGGGTATTCAGGGACTGCCTACCGGAGATCAGGAAATCTCCGATATTTTCGGTACAGGCTGGTGGAAATATGATCCGGTAGAAGCTGAAAAGCTGCTTAAGGAATCAGGCTTTACAAAGAAAAATGATAAATGGATGCTTCCTGACGGTAAGCCCTGGCAGATTTCATTAGTAACTCCCTCCGGTTTTGAAGTTCTCGCTACAAGGCTTGGGTTTGCGGTTGTGGATTCATGGAAAAAATTCGGTATAGATGTAACGGCCCAGCAGGTTGATACGACCACCTACAACACCGTGGGCTCAAACGGGCAATTTGAATGTGGCATATACTGGCCAATCATGAGCGTTGTGGCTGATGCTACTTCCTATTTGCTGCCGTGGCACAAGAAGTTCATTGTACCCAATGGGCAGGCAGCCCCTGGCGGTGCAGTAAGCGGTGCCAATTCAAGATGGCGTAATGACAGGGTAAGCGAAATTATTGACAGGTTGGGCGGAATTCCAAGCAACGACTCACGGATTATTCCGGAGGTTACCGGAGTAATGCAGGAATTTGTAAAAGGTATGCCTTTTATACCTATGGTAGGCACATCCAAGTTTGTACCTGTAAATACATACTATTGGAGTGGTTTCCAGAGTTCCTCCAATTACTTTGAAGGCCCCTGGTGGTGGTGGTCGAACTTCAGGATGTCACTCTCACATTATAAGCCTACAGGCAAAGATTAATATATAACTTTTTCATTGACCAAAATCATATTAAAAAATATTTACTTAGTTTTACCTGCTGCATACCGGAGCTTCCATTTCCGGTTTGCAGCAGACTTTAACACTCCATCAATCATTATGAAAGGGATGTTGCATGTGCAATTCCTAAAGTTTTTTTTATCAAGGCTGGCTGTATTTATAATGGTCGTTTTTATAGGGGTTACCACCGTCTTCTTCATACCAAGGTTAATGCCGTCAAATCCGGTTGAGGGTATGGTGTCACAGCTGCAAGCAAATTCTTCTTTAATGGATCCGGCAGCCGTTGCCAAGCTTCGAGAGGTATTGACACAGAATTTCGGCCTCAATGGTACACTTTTCGAGCAGTATTTCGGATTTATCAAGAGAGTCGTCTTTACGCAGGATTTCGGCCCATCCCTCAGTATGTATCCTACTCCTGTCAGCAAACTTATAGGGACTGCTTTACCCTGGTCGCTGGGACTTCTTCTGACGACAACACTTCTGGCCTGGTTGATTGGAAATGCCATAGGCCTGTTAGCCGGCTTCAGGAAGGATAAAACCTATTCCAGGATACTTGAGGGCATTGCGATTACCCTTTATCCCATACCATATTACATATTTGCACTTGTACTGGTAATTTTTTTCGCATATATTCTTCCTGTATTTCCTCTTACAACCATAGTTGTCGGGAAAGGCCTTTCCCTGCAGCATATAGTTAGTATAATATACAACTCGTTTCTTCCTGCCATATCAATGATATTGATCGGCACCGGTTGGTGGGTTTTAAGTATGAAGGCAATTACAACGGGTATAGCCGAGGAGGATTATGTAGTTTTTGCACGCCTGAAGGGCTTAAGCGAGAGAAAAATCATGACTAAATATGTGCTGCGGAATGCCACTCTTCCTCAGGTTACAATGCTCTCTCTGCAGCTCGGAACAATTTTCAGCGGTGCCATTGTCACGGAAATCCTTTTCAGCTACCCGGGTGTTGGGACACTTATTTACAATGCGATTTTACAATCTGACTACAATCTTATTCTGGGAACAATTACAGTCTCTATTTTGGCAGTATCCACTGCCACATTCCTCATTGATCTTTTGTACCCGTTCCTGGATCCCAGGATACGCTATAAATAGTAGTGCAAGGGGGCTATATAATTGAAAAACTGGAATCTGCAACTAAAAATCGGTGTGTTTATTCTGGCAATATTTTTAATTTTCGGAGTTATACTTCCTCTGTTTTATACCGGAAATCCCATCGAATGGGGAAAATTCCCGAAAAACCTGAAACCCAGCTCTGCTCACATATTTGGTACTACCAACCTTGGTCAGGACACTTTTTGGGTACTTTTGAAATCAATTCAGAACTCTTTTTTTATAGGCCTGTTAGTTGCATTTTTTGCAACACTGATAGGAGTCCTTCTCGGAATGCTCTCCGGTTTCAGAGGCGGTATTCTTGACAGAGTCATTACCTTGATAATGGATACCTTTATAGTAATACCTTCATTGCCCATACTTATCCTGCTGGCGGGTTTACTTAAAGGCCGTGCTTCTGTTTTAAGCATATCGCTTGTGCTTATCATATTCAACTGGCCGTGGCCTGCAAGACAGGTACGTGCCATGGCATTAACCCTAAGAGAGCGTGATTTTATCGACACGGCACTTTTCTCAGGAGAAAGCACATTTAAAATAATCACGAGGGAGATATTCCCGTTTGTTACTTCATGGTCTTTAGCAAATTTTATAAATACCATCCTTGTAGCTATAAGAACCGAATCAGGGCTTGCAGTAATCGGCATGTCAAGTAACGAACAAGCTACACTCGGAACCATGATATATTGGGCTATCCAGCATCAGGCCATGATGGCAGGGCGCTGGTGGTGGATAGGTTCCCCGGTTGTAGCCATAACTCTTATTTTTATTTCCCTGTTCCTGATTTTATCCGGGTCACAACAATACTCCGCTTTAAGGAGGGGAAAGTAGCATGATGCGCCTGAACAATCTTAGTGCAAGATACAACATACTCACAGGCTATGTAAATGCAGTAGATAATGTAAGCTTTGAGGTTATGGACAATGAAATATTCGGTATAGCAGGTGAATCGGGCTGTGGGAAATCGACCCTGCTTAAAGTCATGTATGACCTGGTGAGCTATCCGCTGGAAATTTCCGATGGATCTGTTGAAATAGGCGGAAAAGATTCATCAGGAAAGGCTGTTATTCTGAAAACCGGTGAAATAAAAAAAAGCTGGTGGCGGAATATATCTTATATCCCACAGGGAGCAATGCATGTCATGAACCCTGTAACAAAAGTTGATACTCAATTCTATGATGCAATCAGCAAACAAAATTGCAATTTCAATAAGAAGGCCTTAAGACAGGAAATCATCAACTATCTCCATGAGCTTGAACTGCCTGCTTCTGTGATATCCGCCTATCCTCACCAGCTCAGCGGAGGAATGAAGCAGCGTGTGATTATTGCCCTCGCTACTTTTTTAAATCCCGGAATAGTATTGGCGGATGAACCTACAACCGCACTGGATGTGGTCGTCCAACGGGGTATTTTGACAATGCTCTCCCGCGTCCAGAGGAAAATGAAGAATTCAATGGTTATAGTTTCACACGACATGGGTGTCCACTATCAGATTACAAACAGGTTAGGCATAATGTACGCCGGCCAGATGATAGAAATCGGTCCTACCGAGGAGATTTTCAGCACCCCCCGCCATCCGTATACCCAAATGCTGATTAATGCTCTCCCCAGAATCGGAGATTTGAATCAGAAGGAAGGGATTCCCGGAACCCCTCCAAGTCTGAAGAACCCTCCGCCTGGCTGCCGTTTCGCCGCCCGCTGTCCTAAAGCTACAGATTTATGCCGGGTGAAGCAGCCGGAAGTTTTTCAGATAAATGACCGGCATCAGGCAAGCTGCCATTTATTATATGATTTATAAGTAAAAGTGGAAAAAAAACACCACCCAAATATCAAGGAGGGAAATATGGCAGATTATATGCTTGAAATAAAAAATCTTACGCGCCGCTTCAAAATCGGAGGAATGATATTGGGAAAGTCCATCCTGGCTGTAGATGATGTGAGCATTTCTTTACCTAAGGATAAAACCTGGATCATGAGTGTTGTGGGTGAATCAGGAAGCGGAAAAACCACTCTTGCCAGAATGATCCTGAAGCTTTTGGAGCCTTCTTCAGGAAAGATCTTTATAGATGGCATACCACTGTCATACTATAGCAAAAAAGATCACCGCAAGGAATTTTACAAAAAAGTCCAGCCTATTTTTCAAAACCCTTTTTCAACCTTCAGCATGAGAAAGACAGTTGATACATACCTTTATGAAACCGCTCTGAATCTTGACATAGCCAGGACCAGGGATGAAGCGACGGAGCATATCCGCGATATACTGCATTCAGTAGGCCTCGAATTTGAACAGGTCACAGGCAAGTATCCGAATCAATTTTCAGGGGGAGAGCTTCAGCGTATTTCCATAGCACGTGCTCTGATTACCAAGCCTGCCCTGATAATCGCAGATGAGCCGGTTGCTATGATAGATGCGTCTTTACGCATGAATATCGTCAATCTTTTTAAAAAGCTCAGGAATGAATTCAACGTGAACTTTGTTTATGTGACTCATGACCTGTCAACTGCTTACTATGTAAGTGACTTTATCGCGACCATGTACAGGGGGAACCTGATCGAATTCGGCCCGGCCAAGGAGCTTCTCAGCAGGCCTTCCCATCCATATACCGAGTTACTGCTCGATTCCATTCCGAAGGTGGGAGTAAAATGGGACAGGGAGATCATATTGCCGGACATTGAGACTAAGGAATACTCTGCGAAGGGATGCAAATTTGCTGCCAGATGCCAATATGCAAAGGACGTCTGCCATAAAAACTCCCCTCCTGTTACAACACTGGAAGAAGGGCATAAGATACTTTGCTTCAAATATTGCGGCTATAAAATATGAAAAGGAGATATTATTATGTTTAATGGATTAGGTATGAGTCTTGGCAACCTCTCCAGGCTCTCAAACGCAAAAACCCGCTCTATAAGTGCAGAAAACTTTACAGGCGAAAAGGGAAAGGGTGGTATGGCCACTACAGGCACCGGTGCCGACCGCGCAATTGACCTGGGTATTGGATGGAAAATTTCGCCCTCAATCAACATTGAGCCTGGTACAACCTTTACGCTGGCTGACATTGAAGGTCCCGGTGCTATACAAAGCATGTGGGTCACAGGCCGTATCGGGCGTTTCTTCATGCTCCGCATATACTGGGACGACCAGGATCAGCCTTCTGTAGAATGCCCTTTGCCGGATTTCTTCGCATTTGGCTGGAACAGTGAAACCGGAGGCCCAAACAACGGCTATCCTATGGTTAGTTCTCTTCCTGTTACTGTAGGGCCCAATAGGGGACTCAGCTGTTTTTGGGAGATGCCCTTCAGGAAGAAATGCCGTATAACTCTTGAAAATACCGGTGAAGAAGTTAAGACCGTTTATTACCAGATCAACTACACGCTGACCGATATCCCTGAGGATGCAGCCTATTTCCATGCTCAGTGGAGGCGCACCAACCCGGTGCTTTACAAACATGATCATCTCGTCCTCGATGGTGTGAAAGGAAAGGGGCATTATGTCGGCATGGCAATGTTTGTAGGTTTGAATGGGTCAAATGGATGGTGGGGAGAGGGCGAGGTAAAGTTCTATCTGGATGGTGACAAGGAATTCCCCACAATCTGCGGCACAGGCCTCGAGGATTATTTCCTTGGTGCTTACGACTGGATCGTAAATGGCAAATATGTACCCTCTTCATATCCCTTTGCAGGCATGTATCAGGTTATACAGCCCGATGGAGGCCTTATATCCCAACAGCGCTTTGGAATGTACCGTTTCCACGTGATGGACCCGATAAGATTTGAAACTGACCTGAAAATTACTTTCCAGGATATCGGCTGGCGTAACAATCATAACAAGTATCTTTCACGCCAGGACGATATGACGACTGTCGCATACTGGTATCAGACCCTCCCCACGGCGCCATTCCCGCCAACTCCGTCAAATGACGAGCTCGAAATTATTTAGTATAAATTAAGCTTGGTCTTTTTTTCAGGGGGTATTTTTGCAATACCCCCTGAAATCTTTAGTTCCTCCTATTCATCTATCACATTCAACGGTGTGTTGAGTTTTCTGGCGATGTCCTGAACCTTCTCCATAAACTCATCCTTTTCTTCAAATTTCCGCTCCTTGAGTTCTGCTTCATCAAGGCATTTTACCCTGATTTCCCTGCCCAGCTTCTTGCCCACCAGAGCTTCAACCACTTCCGCATTTTCCGCCTTTGACACAAGCATTTTCTGGAAGCCGCTGCCTGCAGCAAAAACAATGCCTACCAGCTTTTCGTCCAGAATATAGGCTTTTGTCCCAATCAGATTCGTGTATATCGCCATGCGCCCGGAACCTTTCAATTCACCGAGCACCGCTTCCCACCCGTCGAATTCCTTCATACCCGTACCGGCATTTCCGGAAGCTTTAGAGTCGTCTGCGGAAGCCTTTGCACCAGCTGCTGCGGTTTTTGCGGCAGGATTGACTTTTGGGGCTTCTGTTTTTGGTATACGGTTTGTATTTTCAGGCGCTTTTTCTATGGGTTTTGATGTAAACTCAGCATTGCCGATTTTCCTTTCAAGAGCTGCCAATCTACTCTCAAAGCTGCTGTTGTCACTGCTGTAATTGCTCTCGCAAAGCCTTACAAGCGTCACCTCAAGGAGGATCCTCGGGTGGGTGGCCCATTTAAGCCCTGACTCTATGGCAGATAATTCCTTTATCATGCTGATCAGCTCATCGCGCTCAAGGCGGGAACACTGCCTTTTCATAACATCAACAGCTTCGCTTGAAACGTCAAGTACTTCTGCAGGCTTGTCCGTCATCTTGCATATCAGGAGATTCCTCAGGTAATAAACGAGATCCGATACGAAATGGGCTATGTCCTTCCCATCTGCCACAAGCCTGTCGACATACTCAAAAATCGTACTTATATCTTTTGCTGTAACAGCATCCACAATTTCACAGATAAAAGTGTCCGTTACTATGCCTACAACTCCCAGCACATCGTTGTATGTTATATCCTTCCGACCTATCGATATGCACTGGTCAAGAATGCTTATGGCATCCCTCAGCGCTCCGTCTGCAAGCTTTGCAACAAGCCTTAGCGCATCCTTCTGCACAGTCACATTATTTGCGGCGGCAATCCGTTCAAGGCGGGTAATTATGCTTTCAACGGAAATCCTCTTGAAGTCGAACCTCTGGCACCTGGACAAAATAGTAGCAGGAAGCTTGTGTGGTTCAGTGGTCGCCAGGATGAAAACAACATGCTCCGGCGGCTCCTCCAGTGTCTTCAGCAGCGCATTGAAAGCCCCTGCCGACAGCATATGCACCTCATCTATTATATAGACCTTGTACTTTGCCTGGGAAGGTGCATAAACAACTTCATCCCTGATTTCTCTTACATTATCCACACTGTTGTTTGATGCGGCATCAATCTCGACCACATCCAGAATGCTGCCCGACAATACTCCCCTGCATATTTCGCATTCATTACAGGGATCGCCCCCATTTGGCCTCAGGCAGTTGATAGCCCTTGAAAAAATCTTGGCCATGGTTGTTTTTCCGGTACCCCTGGTCCCGCAAAAAAGGTATGCATGGGCTATACGTCCTGTCTCAACACTGTGCTTGAGTGTTTTTACAACGTATTCCTGCTCTACGACATCTTCAAAAACCAGTGGTCTCCACTTTCTGTAAAGGGCAATATACGACATGGTTCCTCCAAAAAAACTGCATGTTTACATTATTATATAATATGGACAGACTGCTGTAAAAGAAAACAATAAAAAAAGACCGACGTAGGTCTTCTTTCGTTCTGAATATCTCCAAAACATATATAAATTAATTGGCCGTGCACCTACTTTCGACTTGTTTCTACAAGCGTAACCTCTGTAGTTAACTCTAACCAGGCAACCCTGCGGCACACGGAAATTGCCGCTTACCGCTGCTTTCTTCCGAACCTGACGGGGTTCACAGGTTTCCGTTGCGCAAGACCCGGTTTTCATTGCCACTTGCAAAGGGCAGACCTTACAGTAATAAGCCTGTAGTAGGAATTCAACCCTGCTATAGCGGATTGCAGGAAAAGGGCACCGCTACCTCCCCGCCTAGCACGACCAAACTTTAAACTTAATAAATCATTACAAAATTACTTACCCATTATACAGAAAAACATATATTATGGCAAGACCTTTTACTGATGTACCACAATCTTCCAGAAACAAGCCTTCTGCAAATTCATTTACAGATTGTTTCCGTTCGTTTTATTTTCCGGCATATCAGTATCCGCTGTATTGCTTTCAATAAAATTTGTATAAAACCTGGTATATTTGTCCAGTATCTTGCGGTCATACCTGCTAAGCTCCGTAGCTGATTTTTTACCTGTTTTTTTCATGCCGGAACACTCCACTTCATATTCTTATCTATTATGTTATGAAGAAAGCCGGTAAATATACAGGATAAATTCAAGCTATGCAATCCCCACTAAAGCCCGCTGAGGAGCAGCATGTACATTGGTATTGAAGCAAGGCTTACAATTGTAGTGAGTGTGGAAATAACCGCTGCGTACTTATAGTCTGCGCCATATGACTCCGCAATTATGGAAATCGAAGTCAGAGCAGGCATAGCGGCCTGTATGACAAAAACCCTCTTCATGAGCTCAGGTATGGGATAATAGTACGACATTCCGAAAACTATAAGCGGTGAAATTAAGAATCTACCCGCAAGCATTACCCACGTAGATTTGTCCGGCCTGAAATTCCTCAAACTCACCGATTGCACTACCAAGCCTATAAAAATCATTGACATTGGCGTTGTCATATTTCCAAGATATTTGCAGGTATCCAGTACGCTTTTGGGAAGCTTGATTTCCAGGAGGATCAATGCAATTGCAAGAAGAAAGGCGGTCAATGGCGGAGAGAATATCCTTTTTACATTTTTCATTGAGAAAAGCTTTTCGTGGTTTTCTCTTCCCCCATCCCTGCTTATGGCATAAACTCCTATTGTCCAGAATACCGTTGTGTTTGCTATGTAGTAGAGTAATGCAAAAGGGAGGCTCTCCTCCCCGAACAGGGCCATATTGACCGGCAGCCCGACAAATATGGTATTTGAAAGGGAAAATACCGCACAGAATATGCCCTTCCTTCCGGGAGCGATTTTGAAAATCCTGGAAACTCCCACACTGAGTGCATAGCTAACAATGATGGATATGAACGGAATAAAAAGGCCCTTTGCCAGATGAACCAGCTTGGCCTTGTCATAAGTTCCTATTATACTGGATATCATGTATGCCGGGAAAGCAATATTCATGACGATTTTGGAAAAAAGCTTGGAGGATTTGTCGTCGAACCAGCCCCTCCAGCCCAGGAAATAACCGACCGACAGCATTATTATGATAGTTAGTACGCCTTGTACAGCATTCAGTATGACCATTTATTCTTCATCCCCTATGATATATACAAACAATGCAAAACTAAACACAGGGGTGCAGGGGCTTGGTCTCTCATAGGGGGGCATTCCCCCCTGCATGACTGATGCGAAGCAGTTATGAAAGCAAGCCAAAGCATCCTGTCACCCCCCTTCCAGAAGTAGGATTAAATAGAATTAGGGTCCCTGCTCGCGGCGTCAGCCGCGAAAAGAAGATTCCTC
>CALMWN010000136.1 GCA_937873555.1 uncultured Clostridia bacterium | reverse complement strand
CAAGAAGGGTTGATTTCCCCTCTGTTGCAGCTTTCAAAGCTATCTGGGAGCTTTCCTCCGTTGATATGGCTAAGCTTCTTGCCTTCTGTATCAATGATGACAGTTCCATCAGAACTTCCGTCGCTTCCAATATGGATTTACTGCCCTCATCAGATTTTGAAGATACAACCTGCATGTTTGTCGCTATCTCTGAAACTGAAGTTGCAACCTGTTCACTGGTTGCAGCAAGTTCCTGGGAGGAAGCCGACATATTGCTGCACGCATCCCTCATCCTGTTTATGATTTCGGATTGCTTGGCAATCATGATATTGAATGAGGAATTCAGTGTCCCTATTTCATCTGTTGAATCCACCTTGCAGTGTACGGACAGATTTCCTCTGCCTGCCTGGAACATCAATTCCTGCAAGTTGTTTATAATACCGGTAATTTTCCTGGAAAGTGCAGAGCCAAAAAGACTGGCAATGATTAAAAGTGCAAGTGATGGAAACAGTATTTTGAGTATAATTTCCCTTTTGATAACATCAATATTCCGAATGGAAATGCTGCAGGAAATTACACTGACTGCATTTCCCTTGACTCCGATAATAGGGGCATACCCGGACAGATACTTTGTGTCAAATACAGTATTGTACAAAATGGCTGTTTTATTGCTGCCCATCACAGTATTCAGCACTTCTTCGCTTGCCAGCTTTGCCTCCAATCCTCTTTTCCCGTCAGGTGTATTCAGAGTCGTAGCGACTGGTTTATTCTCAAAGAATATGGAAAATTCAGCGTTTAACATATTTTTTGCCAAATCAACTATATCATTCTGGCTCACCGTATATCCGGTTGAAATAACTCCAACCAATGTTCCCGAGGCATTATAAATCGGTGCGCCTGCCCTTACGGAAAGTTTTACCACCTTCCCCTCCTCAATTCCTACAAAGGGCTTTCCATTCATTGCCTGTGATACGTTCATCTGGCTTGCTATGCTGTCATCAGGCTTGGGAATGTTATTAGGTTCATGAGTTCTGATTATTGCCAGCCCTTTTGGATCTGTAATTACCATATAGTCCAGTTTCCCATTTTTCATAAGAGGCGCTGTTATTTTCAGTAAGGTCGAAAAGTCTTTTTTCTCTGTATATTCAGCGACCAGGGGATTTGTCGATAAATTCACTGCATGTGCCATAGCCTGGCTTTTGTAGTTTTCCAATAAAATATCTACACCCTTTAGGTTGTGGGATATTTTGTTCTCAACATCTTTTTGCAGATATGAAACATTCAAATAAATCGAAAAACCGGAAATGAGAACAATTACCAATAATAATATACCTATTACCGATAATTCCAACTTTACTTTGATGCTATTCAGAAACAACATTTGAGCATCCCCCTGACAACTGATTTTATATATTAACAATCATTTCGGTAATACAATTTTCTTTCTATAATGGATATTTATTCGATATTTTATTGTCCAATACCTCTTTTTTCTAATTATTTCGTTAAAATATATACATATTTAATTTTAAAACTGTATAGTTATCATCTACCAGTAGGACTTTCGCATTCATCAGCCACAACCAGACCTTCCCAAATAAATAAAACAACAGCCGTTCTTCCAAAGGTTTTCCAAAAAAATCGCAAAGTGAAAGCTGCGGCAATATCTGTTATTTCAAACTCAGTATTAATCATTTTAAAGGTAATTGCAGGAATTTTGAGCGGTTCAGTCAGTATTATTTCCGAAGCCTTGATTTCTTGATTTCGAATTGCTACTTAAAAGCGTATTGACAAATATATTCTTGCATGCAATAATATTCAAAATTAATCGATACACTACAAAAGTGTATCGATACATTCGAGGAGGATGATCCGTATGAATGACAGGTATGAATTAAATAAAAACTTAGCCCAGATGCTTAAAGGCGGGGTAATCATGGATGTTACCACTGCCAGGGAGGCTGAAATTGCACAGGCTGCCGGTGCTGTTGCTGTTATGGCCCTGGAAAGAGTACCTGCTGATATCAGAAAACAGGGTGGTGTTGCCAGAATGTCCGACCCTAAGATAATAAAAGAAATCAAAGGTTCTGTTACAATTCCCGTTATGGCTAAGGCAAGAATCGGGCATATTGTAGAAGCTCAGATACTTGAAGCTCTTGGTATAGATTATATTGACGAAAGTGAAGTACTGACTCCTGCCGATGAGATGTATCATATTGACAAGCACCGGTTCAACATTCCCTTTGTATGCGGTGCTAAAAATTTGGGAGAAGCCTTAAGGAGAATTGGTGAAGGTGCTGCGATGATAAGGACAAAGGGCGAAGCCGGCACAGGCAATGTTGTGGAAGCTGTAAGGCATATGAGGACTATCATGTCTGAAATAAGGAAGCTTAAAAACCTTCCTAATGAAGAGCTTATGACAGCAGCTAAAGAGATGGCTGCACCTTATGATCTGGTAGTAAAGGTAGCTGAAGACGGGAAATTGCCTGTCGTAAACTTTGCAGCAGGCGGGATAGCCACCCCTGCAGATGCCGCTTTGATGATGCAATTGGGAAGCGAGGGAGTATTTGTCGGTTCAGGTATTTTCAAATCGTCAAACCCTGAAAAAATGGCGAAAGCAATAGTCAAGGCAACCACATTCTATAATAAACCGGATATAATTGCAGAAGTTTCGGAAGATCTGGGTGAGGCTATGCACGGTATGGAAATTTCTCAAATAGCACCGGAAGGCATTCTTTCTACCCGGGGGTGGTAAAAGTGGTTAATATCGGTGTTCTTGCTCTGCAGGGTTCGATAGTTGAACATATCCATTCATTATCCCTGATTGAAGGCATAAACCCCTGCGAAGTTAAGTCGGTATCTGACTTAGAGAAGATATCAGGACTGATACTTCCAGGGGGTGAAAGTACAACAATGGGCAAATTAATAAAGGATTTTGGGCTAAATGAACCTATTATTAAAAGAGCAAAAGAAGGAATGCCTATTTGGGGGACATGTGCAGGTATGATCCTTATGGCAAAGGAAATAGTGAATGAGAATTATGTTCATCTGGGATTAATGGATATATCGGTAAGAAGAAATGCATACGGCAGTCAGCTGGATAGTTTTAATTCAACAGCCTCCATACCTGTAATATCACATGAGGATATCCCTTTGGTGTTTATAAGGGCACCCTGGGTAGAAACAGCAGGAGAGAAGGTAAGAATTTTAACAAGAGTAAACAATAGGATTGCCGCTGTGCAGCAAGATAATATGATAGCTACGTCATTTCATCCGGAACTGACGACGAACTTAGTTTTTCATAAATATTTTACAGGAATCGTTAAGAAATATCTTAAGACTTAAATATTTTTACAATTTAAAAACCTTGATATGTGGCGGGTTTGTAGGTGCAGATAAGCTGGAACGGTTTCTTTTGTTAAAAGCAGATCCATTGATTAAGGTTTCCTTTTGTTTCCCTGATTTAATTTGAAAGATAGTCCCGGCTTTTTTTTCTCCTGCCATGTCTTAGTAAAGATACAACCAGTAAAAGAGTAGTCAGCCCACCTTCAATTGAAAGAGCATAAAATGGAAATATCTCTTTGTTAAAAGCAATCAACTGGCGGTGATTCTTAAATAAGAGCACGGAAAGGAAGATGAGAAGGAGTCCGATGGGTACAATAACAGGCTTATAACTCTTTAATTTCAGCAATTGGGCTGTACCTAAAACGGCTGAATAATACATGGCCGTCACCGTCAAAAATCCCCCTGCCGCCCAGATTGCCATCATGACGGATTCTGTCCGCTCCAAAAATTCACCTACAGAAACCATCCTAGCCAAACTATAAGCGGGAAAGGTCTGGGCGGCAATACCTTGAACTCCGAAAACACCAATCATCACCAGCATATAGATAATCATAACTACCGTCCCGGCCACTACCCCGCCCATCTTGGCTTTCAAAGTCTGTTTTGGCTTATTATGATAAGGAAGTAACATCCCCATAATAATACAAATACCAAACCAGCTGCCGGGGATGAGACTTGACAATAAGATATCCGTCGGGCGAGTACCAAACAAGGGTTTCAGGTTCTCAGGTTCAACGTTGTTTGAAACCAAAATGAGGAGTATTACACTGGACAGCAAAATTGCCATTCCAATCAATTCATTGAGACGCCCTATGACTTCTAAACCATTGAAGACAGCATAGGCACTTACGATAACCATTGTGATAACAAAAAATAAAATAGGAGTTTCTGGCATAACTGCTGTGACCATAAAATCTCCAAATATTCTTAACGTGATGGCTGCCGCATGAATAAAAAATCCAATGAAAATTCCTCCCAGTATTTTTCCCGGCAATCGTCCTAAAACAGTGTCGCAATATTGAATAAGGCTCTGGGGAAAATATTTCAAACCTAAATAAAATAAAACAACAGCAACTACTCCGTCTACCAGGGCTGCTATTACCATTGCCAGCCATATGTCCTGCTTTGCCAGGGCAATGGCCGGTGCAGGGACACTAAAAATACTAACGCTTTCAATGACAGAAAAGATAATAAAAAAATATTGTTTACTGGAAATTTTACCGTCTTCTAACATAAATCTCTTTTCATACTAAAAATATAATTTGAATAATTATCTATATATATTTATTTTTACCTAAAAATGAATATAATATTCAGCTATATTGATACTATTAAAACAATCGTGACAAATTGCTATTGTATATGTTATAATCTTAGCAATATTCTTATAGCCGGACTGGTTTTATAATTACAGCCGGCAAGGCTTTTAATTATGCGCTGTATCCTATGGTGAACGGCAGCATGGAGGATTAAAAAATGAATAAAAGTATTATTCTCGGCGTAACCGGGTCTATTGCCGCGTATAAGAGCGCGGATATTGTTAGTGGGTTGGTACGCACGGAGCACAATGTCAATGTCGTAATGACGTCAAGTGCGGCAAAATTTGTAACACCACTTACTTTAGAAACCCTTTCAAAAAACAAAGTGCATGTTGACATGTTTGAAGATGAAGGCCACAGCCTGGTTACGCATATTGCTCTAGCGACTGAGTCCGATCTTATTCTTATCGCGCCTGTTACCTATGATATAATCGAGAATATTAAAAAGCTGTCTGATCGAGGGTACACCTTCATTGAGCCGGAGGAAGGTATTCTTGCATGTGGGGTGTCGGGAAAAAGCCGTTGATTGCCGGGCCGGAAACAGCCATGATTAAAATGGATACAGACAGCCCGGAAGGTGTAGGGACAGACCGTGCAGCCAATGCTGTTGCCAGGGTTATATCACATATACATGCTTAATGCCGGAGTCGAAAAGGAAGGCGATGAATTTTTATGAATGGTTTAGATAGCATAAAGGTCGGCTTTATCGGGGCAGGAAAGGTCGGTGTGTCTCTAGGCGCGTATTTTCGCAGCAAAGGGCTTTGTATCGGCGGATATGTCAGCCGTAGTCCGCTATCTTCTCAGGCTGCAGCAGAAATAACATCATCACAGGCATTTAAAAATATAGCAGGGCTTGTGGAACAATGCGGAATAATTTTAATAACAACTCCTGATGATCAGATAGGAAACGTCTGGAGTGAGATGGCATGCTTCAATATTAAAGGGAAAATCATTTGTCATACGAGCGGGTCAGTTACTTCGGGTATATTCACAGGAATAAGTGAATGTGAAGCTTCTGGCTACTCAATACACCCCATGCACGCATTCGCAAACAGGGATGGTAAGATTGATGGGCTTGAAAAAGCATATTTTACAGTAGAGGGTGACGAGTGCCGCTTGAATGACGTGAGAAGACTTTTTTCCCGGCTTGGAAACAGAACTATTGTAATAGACCGTAAAAATAAGGTGTTATATCATATTGCAAATGTTATGGTATCAAATCTTGTTCTTTCTCTTGTCAGTATGGGTTGTGAATGCTTCGAGGAGTGTGGAGCTGACAGCGAAGAAGCACTGAGTGCTTTGATGCCGCTTGTTATAGGCAATATCGAAAATATAAGCCGCCAGGGTTTTATAAATTCATTGACAGGTCCTGTAGAGCGCAATGATACAGGTACGATATTAAAACACCTTGCCGCCTTGCCTGACAGGTATGAACGTATATATAAAGATTTAACGCTGAGACTTGTGGAATTATCGCGGAAGAAGCATCCGGAGCGTGATTATTCAGAATTGCTGAAGCACCTCATAATTCATGTTAAATAGTACTGATGAAATATAATGAAAGGACTGGTGTGTTATGAAAAAGACTGTTGCTGCTTTTAGAGAAGCCAAATTGGATAAGAAAAAAATTGCTATGCTTACTGCCTATGACTACTCTACGGCGAGACTGGTGGATTCGTGCGATATCGATGGTATACTTGTAGGAGATTCGTTGGGTATGGTATGCCTGGGTTATAAGGATACTCTGAGTGTAACCATGGAGGATATGATACACCACACGAGAGCTGCATCAAGGGGCACTAAAAATGCGCTGCTGGTGGGGGATATGCCATTTATGTCATACCATGCCTCTGTATATGATGCCGTTAAAAATGCAGGAAGGATGGTACAGGAAGGGCATGCCGAGGCTGTAAAGCTGGAAGGAGGAGTATCGGTGACACGGCAGGTACGTGCGATTGTGAAAGCCCAGATACCTGTCATGGGACACATTGGACTTACACCACAATCCGTTAATATATTCGGTGGATTCAAAGTACAGGGGCGTCAGCTTGAGGCTGCAAAAAAGCTCATTGATGATGCAAAGAGACTTGAAGAAGCAGGGGTTTTTGCAATAGTACTGGAATGTATCCCTGAGGCTTTATCAGGAAAGATAACTGAAGCTGTTTCGGTTCCGACCATAGGTATCGGGGCTGGTTCGGGCTGTGACGGACAAATACTGGTGTACCACGATATGCTCGGCATGTTTTCAGACTTTAGACCCAAATTTGTAAAGATATTTGCAAATGCAGGGGAAATAATTGAACAAGGTATCCGAAAGTATGCGGATGAAGTCAGAAACGGCCGTTTCCCTGGTCCAGAGCATTCATTTTTAATTGATTCTGAGATTATTGATAATCTTTATTAAAAGTAGGGTACTTTGTGATATGTAAATGATAATGCTGAGGAAGGTGTTAAATCTATGAATGTTGCTGTAAAAATAAAAGATGCGCGGGAAATGGCGGAAAGCTGGAAGCTGCAAGGGCTTTCCATAGGTTTTGTTCCTACCATGGGTTACCTGCATGATGGACATAGAAGCCTGATCGAAAAGGCGAGGAGAGAAAACGACAGGGTGGTTGTCAGTATATTTGTTAATCCCATACAATTTGGTCCTAATGAGGATTTTGCAAAATATCCGAGAGATATTGATCGCGATATAGAAATATGCAGTAAGGCAGGTACAGACCTTGTTTTTACCCCGGAAGCCTCGGAGATGTATCCATCCAGAATATTTGCGTATGTGGATATTGAAGAACTTGGGGACGGACTCTGTGGGGCCAAACGGCCGGGCCATTTTCGTGGGGTTTGTACGGTTGTAGCAAAACTGTTTAATATCATAATTCCAGACAGGGCGTATTTCGGTGAGAAAGATGCTCAGCAGCTGGCTATAATCAAACGCATGACACAGGACTTGAACTTTAAAACTGAGATAGTGCCCTGCCCTATTGTACGTCAGCCTGATGGCCTCGCCATGAGTTCAAGAAACTCGTATCTTTCATATGAAGAAAGAACTGCTGCGCTTATAATACCAAAAAGCCTTAGTCTTGCACAGAGTGCGCTGTTTAACGGTGAGATGGATGCGGGGGCAATTAAAAGGATCATTGTTGAAGAAATCTCC
>CALMWN010000135.1 GCA_937873555.1 uncultured Clostridia bacterium | reverse complement strand
TTAGCGGGACCTGTTATAGTATACGGTGTTTTCTCTGCCTTTGTGGTCGCAATCGTGAGTGTGGCTATTAAAATGTTAGGTGGTGTATAAATGTTACAAGGCTATCAAACATGGATTTTTGAAAATAAACCGGTTATTATCGGGTCAGCTGCCATCGGCGGCCCCTTTGAAGCACAGGGAAACCTGGCAAAAGACTTTGACTTATTGCACGATGATTTATGGCTGGGACAGGACAGCTACGAAAAGGCAGAAAAGAAGCTGCTGGAACAGGCTTGTGAAACAGCGATAAAAAAGGCGGGCGTCAAAAAGGAAGATATACAGCTTTTTATGAGTGGCGATTTGATAAACCAAATCATATCCAGCAGCTTTACTGCAAGAACACTTGGTGTTCCTTATTTAGGACTATATGGTGCGTGTTCCAGTTCAATGGAAGGCTTAGCTTTGGCATCCTTGATGGTTGACAGTAGGTTTGCAAAAATTGCTCTTGCAGCAACGTCAAGCCACAATGCAGCTTCAGAAAAACAATACAGGTATCCTACCGAATATGGGGCACAAAAGCCACCGACTGCCCAATGGACGGTAACGGGAGCGGGAGCGGCAGTAGTAGCACAACAAGGCGAAGGGGCACACGTAACTTCCGCCACTATCGGACGTGTTGTAGACATGGGGCTTTCCGATCCTTTCAATATGGGGTCAGCTATGGCTCCGGCAGCAGTAGATACCATTGAAGCCCATTTCAGGGATTTAAATATTGACGCATCCCATTATGACCTTATAGCAACAGGTGATCTTGGGATAGTAGGGCATAGGATTGCTGGTGACTTGCTTAAAAAACATGGTATTGATATACCAGTAGAAAAACTTACTGATTGCGGAACTTTAATTTACAAAAATGATCAACCGGTTTTAGCGGGGGGAAGTGGATGTGCCTGTGCAGCCGTAACGGTGTATGGACATTTTCTGAACCGCATGCGAATTGGAGAGCTAAAAAGGATTCTGATTGTGGCGACAGGGGCTTTGCTATCACCAATGTCTTATCAGCAAAAAGAAACTATACCTTGTATAGCTCATGCGGTATCAATAGAAATGTAAAAAGGAGCGGTTTTTAATTGGATAAATTTATTTGGGCTTTTATCATTGGTGGAATGATATGCGTTGTTGGACAGCTTCTTATGGATGGGCTAAAACTAACACCTGCCCATACGATGTGTACGCTTGTGGTAGCAGGGGCAATCCTCGGGGGATTTGGATTATATGATAAATTGGTTAAGTTTGCAGGGGCTGGGGCTTCCGTCCCAATAAGCAACTTTGGCAATCAACTGGTGAAAGGTGCACTGCAGGAAGCGGAACAATACGGAATTATAGGAGTTATTACGGGTATTTTTGAAATTACCAGTGCAGGAATTTCAGCGGCGATAATCTTTGGCTTTTTTGCTGCATTAGTATTTAGGCCAAAAGGATAAATACTTTTACTGAAGGGAGGTGATACATATGACCGTAGGGACACAGATGTCAAAGGCGATAGCAACAGTGCAAAGTGCAGCTGCCACGATGAAAACATTTGCGTTGGAAACTCAAGACCAGCAGGCAAAACAAACATTTCAACAGTTAGCAAAAACTTTTGATGATGCTCTTGCAACACTTCAGGGAAGGCAACAGTATATTGAACATCAGGAGCCACAGTATAAACAGCAGTAAGTTAATTACTGGAGCTTGAAACATTCAAATTTTAGATTTTAAGGGAGTGCATACAAGGGCGGTGGTTAAGCCGCCCTTTATGACTACTATTATCAGTTTAAACTTTTTTATATCATCTAAATTTGCTGTTTTCTATTGCATCCATAATTGCAGAAAAGTTGCTTTGCCACCTATCTTCAGGAACAGTTTCCGTTATACCTATTATAAAACCATTTCCCGGCATAGCTTCTTCAATGAGCTGGATAGTATTTTCCCGGACCAGTTCAATGGGTTTTAAATGCCATGCACTAGGCCAGTTAATCCACAATACCTTATCTGACCACACTTTGCGGGCTTCTCTCACCGATGGATTCATGCCGGGGTCATATGCTTCAATATAGTCGAGTTCTGTCTGTCCTATTGCATCCATAATTGTGGTATTATCGGCATCAAAATGACAACCTATCAGTTTTCCCTTTTTGTGCATAATTTGGGCAGCTTCATTATAGTGAGGCACATAATACTTTTTGAAGTTTTCAACCCCGATAATCTGTGGTGCTACATTGCCCCCCAAATTTGCAAATTCAAGCGGACCATCAGCTACTATGGGGTAAACTCTTCTTCCTATCTCTACAAGAGCATCATAAAGCTTTAATATTTCATCCCTGTTATCCATCCATTCAATACAGAAATTCTCTGTACCCATATAACGTGATATAAGTATTTGGAGCGGTTCTCCATGAAGCCTATCCCGGATAACAAAATCTTCTCCCAAGGCTTTAACCTTCCTTATAACGTCATCATAAGTTGGTTCCACTATACTGTCTTTTATCATAAACAACAACGCTTTATAATCGTCAGGAGTTTTGAACATATGCTCAAGGGTCCAGCTTGTAAATCCGGATGGTTTTTCAAGAGTAGTCAAATCCCCGCAAGGAGTGGAATATATTGTCTTTATAACTTTGCGACCTCTTTCGTCGACATAGTGAAATGACTTTACATTAACATTCGGACGAATAATCCTGTATGAACTCATCCGGTATACTATACAAAGGCCTCTATTCCTCAGATCACGTTCAACTGCACATTGTGGAATTTTATTCTCATATGCTGTAAAGGGCACTTTGTCCGGTATTTCACCATGTAGAGCCGACATAACTCTTTGTCGAGGTGTCGTATTGGCATGCTTCATAAACGTCACCTTCCTGCAATATTATTTTTATGGCACTTAAAACAGCCCATAAGCTTCCTTACACCCTGTAAATTTCAGACGGATTGTCATGGAACCACATCTTCGCAATGTCTACTGCTCTAGTCTCAGTCATCTCTCCTGCTTCGACACGGCCTGCCAGGACGCTCGCCACTATCTCGCGAGCCATAACCAGATGTCCCCACACCTTTTGGACTACACACCTGTAGTCACCTCCAAAGGCGATTATTTTGTTCATAGGGACCTGATCTATGATTTCATTCAGCGTTTGTGCAGTCATGTGCTCAGATACGACCGGCGACCAACACAAATTCAATGAGACATTCGGGTAGCTCTTGGCGATCATCACAGCATCCCTCACCATGGGCATACCGAGATGGAAAAGGTCAAAATGCACATCGGGAAAACGCTCCGCCAAGGCTATCAAATTCTTAGGATCAAGAGTGCGGAAATCCCTCCATACACCTGCATGAAC
>CALMWN010000134.1 GCA_937873555.1 uncultured Clostridia bacterium | reverse complement strand
CAGAAGGTATTCAAGGGATCTTGAAAAATATAACGCAGCTGCAGACATTATAATGAATGAAAGCGGAATTGCCGGCATAGACCTTTACTCTTTTACAAAGGCTCTCGGTAGTGATGTGTTTTGCGATCATGTGCACTTTAAAGAAGAAATCAGGACGTTGCAGGCTGCGTTTATTGCAGGATACCTGCAAAGTCTGAAGTAAATGTATTTATGTGCGATATTGCAAAAAAAACAGCAGGTTTCCATTTTTTAAATGGAAACCTGTCAGTAAATTCCTTTTTCATTGAAAAATGATTTGTACTGCATATCTGTCTGCAATATATGTGAAGTTATCCAGTCCGAAACAAAAGCTATAAGATCGTTTGTGGATTTGAGCTGATCAGCATCTATATCCTGCTTTTCATACTTTTGCGCCTTTTTCAGCAGAAACATATGCTCAATTTTATGGGAATCAATATTCTGATAGCCGTATTTCTCCATTAACTTTTCTTCATAATCGAAATGATAAATGGTGTATTCTTTGAGCTCGTTAAAAATATCCATGATTTCGTCATAATGGTCATATGCGTCGTTTAGAGAAGCAAGAGCGTACAAGCGGTCACCTATTTCAAATAATTTTTTATGTTGCTTGTCAATTTCCGTTATGTTACAGCTGTATTTATCAATCCATTTAAATGACATTTAAGATACCTCCGATAAATTATTTTGAAAATTCAGGTACATTTTTGAGTTACAATTTTTAATATGTACCACGGGGAAGAATTCTCTAAACATAAATTGATTAATTAATTTATCAAGCTTGCATAAACATGTTGCTGTGTGGTAAAATACTAAAAAAACTATGATGGAGTTAAGTAGCAACCCATGGTTACATATAGAGAGGAGCCCGGTTGGTGAAAGGGCTTCAGGACGTGGGAAGCGAATTACCCTCCGGAGTCTCGCGCTGAAACGAGGGACAAACAAGGCTTTATATGGTCTGAGACATGAAGACAAACTTCATTGATACCATAAAGTGTCTCCTTGAAATAAGCAGCGACGGAAGCCTGCCGTTACCGGGATAATTATCAAATGAGGTATACCGGACATGCGGTATATGAATTAAGGTGGTACCACGAGCTTTCTCGTCCTTATAAGCCAGGACGTGAAGGCTTTTTCATTAGGTCTGCAACATGTGAAGACAAAAGTTTGCGAGGCTCGATGCCGAGCAAATTTTATCTATACGGCGATTATACAAGGAGGTATTTGAATGACCAGTGTCTTTGAAACATTAAAGGAAAGAGGGTTTATTGCACAGCTCACTCATGAGGAAGAAATAAAAAGATGCCTTGAGAACGAAAAGGTAACATTCTATATCGGATTTGACCCTACTGCCGACAGCCTGCATGTTGGACATTTTCTCCAGATGGTGGTTATGGCACATATGCAGAGGGCAGGTCACAGGCCCATCGCAATAATAGGTGGCGGAACGGCAATGGTAGGCGACCCTTCGGGCAAAACCGATATGAGAAAAATGCTGACCAGAGAAGAGATCAAACATAATGCCGACAGTTTCAAGTCACAGTTGTCAAAACTCATTGATTTTAGTGAAGGCAAGGCGTTAATGATTGATAATGCCGACTGGCTTTTGGAGCTTAATTATGTGCAATTCTTAAGAGAAATAGGCGTCCATTTTTCCGTAAACAGGATGCTTACTTCAGAATGCTTCAAATCACGGCTTGAAAGAGGCCTTTCTTTCATTGAGTTCAACTACATGCTCATGCAGAGCTATGATTTCCTGAAGCTTTACGAGATGACAGGCTGCACCATGCAGCTGGGAGGGGATGACCAGTGGTCCAACATACTTGGTGGAATTGAATTGATAAGAAGAGTTGAAGGCAAGGAGGCATATGGAATGACCTTCACGTTGTTGACAACAAGTGAGGGTAAGAAGATGGGTAAAACAGAAAAAGGAGCTGTTTGGCTGGACCCGCGGAAAACTTCACCATACGATTTCTATCAGTACTGGAGAAACGTCCACGATACAGATGTTATAAAATGCCTTAAGCTTCTTACCTTCGTTCCCATGGAGGAAATAAACAGATTATCCCTGTTAAAGGACCAGGATATAAACGAAGCTAAAAAATTGCTTGCTCTGGAAGTAACAAAGCTCATACATGGCGAAGATGAGGCGTATAAGGCTCAGCAGGCTGCCGAAGCTCTTTTTGGAAAGGGCGGAGACACGGCAGACATGCCAGGCAGCAGTATTTCCTCCGAGGATCTCGGAGAGGGCATAAATATTCTTGATCTGCTGCAAAAAGCCGGCTTGATACCTTCCAGGGGAGAGGGCAGGCGTCTTATAAGCCAGGGAGGTGTTTCAATCAATGATAACCGTGTTGAAAGCTTTGAACACGTTATAACTAAAGGGGATTTCAAGGATAATGAGCTTATTGTGAAAAAAGGGAAGAAGGTTTATCACAAGATAGTGCTTAAGTAACAATGCACATCGGAAATTGTGTGTTAAGCACAAAAGGGAGTGGATATCAATGATATCCGCTCCCTTTGAAGTTATGTTTCCAGTAAGCCTTCTCTGAATTTCATAATGTAATTCATACAGAAATCATCTATTCCAAGCAAAGCTTCACCTGCATACAGGAAGGACATCAGCTTCCTGTCCAGGGGGTCAAGTATTGCTCCATCCATGCCGGCAGTCATCGCTGCTATAAGGAAGGACTGGTTCATGAGTTTTCTTGCGGGTATCCCAAAAGAGATATTGCTAAGGCCGCATGCAATGTGCACATCCGGGAACTCGCTTTTTACCCTGCGGATTGTTTCTATTGCTACAACTCCATAATGCGAGCCTGTTCCAACCGGCCTGACCATTGGATCGATATAAATATCCGGCAGTGAGACTCCCTCTTTGCTGAGTTTCTCCACTAGTCGCTCTGCGATTGTCACCCTGTCATCCACTGTCTCGGGCATTCCCGTATCATCCATACATAATGCTATTATTCCGGTTTTATACTGTGTTATAAGCGGTAATATTGAATTATAGCGTTCTTTTTCATCGGTAATGGAATTTATGATAGGTTTGCCATTCCTGTTTACCTTTAAAGCCTTTTCAATAGCTGATGCGCTGGGAGAATCGATGGAGAACGGGGCATCAATCACTTCCTGTATTGTTTTTACAAGCCATTCCAGCCTTTGGGGCTCATCCTCGTAAAACATTCCTGCATTGACATCTATATATGTCGCACCGGCCTCATACTGTTTTTTGGCCAGATCCTGTATCGCTGCAACGTCGTAGGTCTCCATAGCAGGACGTATTGACTTTAAGGTACTGTTGATTTTCTCACCTATGATTATCATTTGAAAACCTCCATAAATCTATCATAATTACAAATAAACCTTAATCGTTTTTTAGGAAATATTCGTAATACAGTACAAAAATATGGAATTTTCCAAGTATCCATATTTTATGAGACTAATTATAGACTAATTTGTAAATAATCTCAACACCTATAAGTACTACTTTGTTACATCATTAATTTATGGAAATTTTGCGTCAATAAAATTTGTTCGGTACCGATACATTAACCATTTGTGAAATACTTATGATATAGCATTCAAAAAATAAAAACGGGTTTAAAATATTTTTATTAGGATATATAATATATAAAGATTTTAGCGACTGAAAGGAGTATTATTATGATTCAGATAAAGGACAACATTTTTTGGACAGGCATTAAAGATTGGGGTATCAGGGCTTTTCACGGTCATGAGCTGTCTACACACAGAGGTACGACCTATAACTCCTACCTGATAAAGGACGAGAAAACAGTATTGGTTGATACCGTATGGGATCCATATAAGGAAGAATTTGTTGAAAGACTTGAAGCAGAGGTTGGGCTTAAGAATATTGACATGATAGTTATCAACCATAATGAACCCGATCATGGGGGAAGTCTGGGATATTTGATGTCAAAGATACCGGAGACGCCGATATACTGCACAAAAAATGGTGCGGAAATTATAAGGAAGCATTTCCACAAGGATTGGAAATTTAACGTCGTTAAGACCGGGGATACTGTTAAGACCGGGAAATACGAGCTTGTATTCGTGGAGATGCAGATGCTGCACTGGCCGGACAGCCTGTTGACCTATGTGAAAGGAGCAAATCTTGTATTGTCGAATGATGCTTTCGGACAGCATTTTTCTCCCGCCTCACTTTTTAATGATGAGATTGACAGCTGCGAGCTTTACCAGGAAGCGATGAAATATTATGCCAACATACTTACGCCTTACAGTGCTCTGGTAAAGAAGAAGATTGAACAGATAAAGGCCCTGAACCTTCCAATAGATATGATTGCACCAAGCCATGGAGTTATCTGGAGGAACAATCCCCTTCAGATTTTAGAAAAATACTACGAATGGTCACAGGATTACAATGAAGGTAGTGTGGTGATCATATATGATACCATGTATGATTCCACCAGAGAAATGGGGAAAGCAATTGGGGAAGGGCTTGAAAAAAGCGGTGTGAAGTATAAAATGTTCGATTGTGCAATCACCGACAGAAGTGATCTTCTCACTGAAATTTTCAAGGCTAAAGGTGTTATTGTCGGAAGCTGTACTGTTAACAATACGGTAATGCGGGCAATTGCTTCACTTCTGGATGAAATAAAGGCGTTGAGGTTTAAAAACAAGGTTGGGGCTGCGTTCGGAAGCTATGGATGGAGCGGGGAAGCACCCAGGATAATAAGCCAGAAGCTTCAGGAGGCTGGACTTTCAGTTCCGCAGGAACCTGTTGCTTTCAAGTATCGTCCTACTCCTGAAGAAATTCAGAAATGCATCCAATTCGGTGAAACTTTTGCTGAAAGCTTGAAATAAACAATATATCTGCCAGGTACACCAATATAAAAAAAGCAATAAATTATACCTTTATAATTTATTGCTTTTTTATATTGGATTAGCTCCCTGCATGCTCTATTATTATTAATAGGGAAAATATTCAAAGTAAACATTGGTTATATCTGTTCTACTGACGGGGACGGTTGAAGGCATGCTCCGGTTATAGGGTTCATTAATACAGGCAGAAGGATGCATAAAGATACAAGGAGGAAAACATATGGAACTGGACCAGATTAAACTGCTGGGAGAAAGAATAAAAAAAAATATAACCAGAGTAATTGTAGGAAGGGATGAGACGATAGAGCTGGTTGTTGCGGCACTTTTCTGCTCAGGTCATGTACTGCTGGAGGATGTCCCGGGAGTGGGAAAGACAATGCTCGCAAAGTGTCTTGCCAGGTCAATAAACTGCGAGTTTAAGAGGATACAATTTACGCCTGATCTACTCCCGTCGGATTTAACCGGTATCAACTATTACAACCAGAAACAGGGTGAGTTTGTATTCAGACAGGGGCCGATATTCGCCAATATCATTCTCGCGGATGAAATAAACAGAGCAACGCCGAGAAC
>CALMWN010000133.1 GCA_937873555.1 uncultured Clostridia bacterium | reverse complement strand
GGAGTACCTATATTTATCATTTCTTTTCCGGACATATCCTTGACAGACGACCAGACTGTCGTTTCTGTGGGTCCATACATGTTATATATTCTTGCATTCGTGGAACTGCGCAATTTTTCAAGCAGCGGGGGTGGAAAAGGTTCCCCGCCTATCATTATTTCCGTGAGATTGTTAATACATTTAAGGCCTTTCTCGTCATTAATCAGGAGCTTCATCCTTGAAGGAGTGGTTTGTATCATGCCAATGTTGTATTTAACAATGACCTCGTTCAGCAAATGCGGCATTTTCTGCTGCCTCTCATTTGCTATAACTACCGTCAGACCGCAAGTCAACGGCAGAAGGGTCTCAAGTACAAAAATATCAAAAGATATGGTGGTTACCGACAATATTTTCTTGTCAGGTGAAAAGTCAATTCTATCCCTCATACCCTTGAAAAAATTATTAACGGATTTATGTTCCAGCATGACACCCTTTGGTTTTCCGGTTGATCCGGAAGTATATATCACATATGCCAGGTCGGCAGGAGTGTTGACATTGATCAGGTTTAATCCGTCGCCTTCATATAAGCTGCTGTCTGTTATATACATTACGGAGCCTTCGAAATCGATTCCGTCGTCCAGTCTTTTCTCTGTCAATAAAAGACTTGCACTACTGTCTTTCAGCATGAAATTGATTCTTTCCCGCGGATATTCGGGATCAAGAGGCAGGTATGCCGCCCCCGCCTTTAATATCCCCATTATCCCAATCATCATATCAAGCGACCTGTGCACCATAAGCCCTACAATACCGTCAGGTTTGACACCCTGAGCTCTAAGGCCTTTTGCCAGCTGGTTCGATTTCTCGTTTAATACCCTGTACTTAAGACTCACATTTTCAAATATAAGTGCTGTCACATCCGGTGTTTTGTCAACCTGCTCTTCAAATAATTGTTGTATGGTTTTGTTCCTTGGAAAATCCACTGCGGTGTCATTGAATTTGTATAATAACCTGTTCCGTTCCTCTGAATCCATCAAATTCAGCCTGCATAGTTCCCTGCATGGATTTTCCAAAGCATCCTGAACCAATGCCAGTATTGATTTATGTATATTCTCTATTTCTTCATCAGTAAAAACACGGCACAAATAATCGTAATCAAGCTGGATATTTCCGTCGCATTCTCTTTCATTAATGTGCATGGACAGGGAATTTGTCTGGTGCCCGTTGAAATGCCATATTGCATTATAATCATTAATGATCTCGCCTTTATTCAGTTTTACATTCTGATAGGACAACAAAATATCATACAGGCTCTCAAGCCCTTTATGCCTGTCCCTTGCATCTTTGAGCATCAGTTCGTACGGGTATTCCCGGTGTCTGAAAAACTGCAGGGTATCCCTTGAAATCATCCTTATAAATGAAATAAAATCCATTCCGGCATCAAAATTAAGCTTGATGGGTATTGTACCTATAAACATACCCACCGTTTCTTTTTCTCTTACATTTGATCTGTTTAAAACCAGGGTTCCTATAATAATGTCACTTTTTGAGGTAACCCTGTTGGTGTATATTGCAAGTGCTGCCATAAAAAGTGCATAAAGTGACAATTTATTTTCTTTGCAGAACATGTAGATTTTTAATGCCATGTCGATTGGAATAAAATACGATTTTCTTTTCGCTTCCGTACTCCTCAATCCTGCATCCCAGTCCTTCAATTTGGTGATTTCGGGATAAGCATGAAGGCAGTTATCCCAGAATTCCTTATCCTTAACGAACCGGGTGGAATTTTTATATTTCTCCTCCTTTAAAATATATTCAATATAAGAAGGCTTTTTTATTTTATCCACAGCTTCACCGGTCAATATTTTCGAGTAGCATTCTATGATATGGTCTATTATGAGAGACATGGTCCAGGCATCCGAAATCAAATGATGAGTTTTGATATAAACTCCACCATACTCTTCACTTACTTTTACAAGCGCAAAATAGAACAGATTACCATCGGTTGTTTCAAAAGGAATCCTTGTTTGTTGTTCCTCCCAGTCCTCAAGACCTTTCAAACCGGTTCTGCCAAAGTCTATGAAGTCCGGATGAATATACCTGTAATCGGATATGTACTGCTCCGGCTGACCGTTGTTCACAACTACCCTCATCCTTATGGAATCATTGTTTTCAAGGAATATATTAATGGCTTTTTCGAGTACCGAACAATCAAACTTTCCGCGGATTCTCACAGTACCTGCAACAATACCAATGCTTGAACCCGGATAAAGTTTTTCCGTGAACCAAATTCCTTTTTGAGGGTGAGTCAGTGGATAGAAGTTATTGCGCATTTTGATCAAACTCCTCACAAATTATGATTTGATTTTATAACCTGCAATTCACATAAAAATAAAAAATACGATGGCACAGAAATTATTTAAATCCTGAAAGCACAAAATCACTGTAAGCATATGTTGACTTACTAACGCATTATACGATATTAATTTTACAAAATTTGGATTAATTTGTCAATCCATCATAATTGATCCAGTAATTGAAAGCACTGAAATAATACGTAACAAACTTTACAATGCAATAAAAAAACGATAAGCTGCTAAACTCATCGCCTATGAATTCATGATATTAGTATGAAAAATATCTTAGTATGTTACAGAACTAATATATATACTCATCGAAATCATAGTAATCTATTATACTTACATTGACTTTCGTTGACAAATCAATCTCATAGTATTGTGTGAGCTTTTTTCCCGCCTTATCGAATATCACTCTTATAACCGGTCTTGTTGGAAGTGCCTTGTTAAGCCTCACGACAATGCCCTTTTCCAGGGTATTTAAAATCACACCTGTACCGACACCATATACTATTACATGTTTGACAAAGCTTTCTACTATATGTTTGTCAAAATGCTGGGCTGACAGGGAAGTTATATATTCCACCACTTCATTTATATGTAGTTTCCTTCTGTATACACGGTTTGAAGATAATGCATCGAAAACATCAGCTATTGCAACAATTCTTGCACAAAGATGAATATTTTCACCTTTGAGCTGAAGAGGATAGCCGCTTCCGTCAAATCTCTCGTGATGGCCGAATGCAATATAAGCTGACGCTATATTGATTTGCTTGTTATCCTTTAATATTTCGTAGCCGTATATTGTATGTTTCTTGATTTCCTCGAATTCCTCAACAGTAAGTTGGGACGGCTTCTTGAGAATTTCCTGAGGAACTTTGAGCTTGCCTATATCATGAAGTAATGCGCCAACCCCCAGGTCCCTCAGTCTGACCATATCAAAACCAAGGTCTATCCCTGTGATCAGAGATAGTATGCATACATGTACGGAATGCTCAAAAGTATAATCATCTACAGACCTTATTTCTGAAAGGCTAAGCAGAATATCTTCATTGGAAAGAAGTTCTTCTATGATTTTATAGACAATTTCCCTAATATTTCCTACATTTAAAGTCTCTGAAAAAGTATAGCCTTCAATCAAATTCCTGATCAGCTGCTTTGCTTCCTGCCTGGTTTCTTCACATATGGTATCTATAACAACAATTCCTTCAGAAATATCGTCTTCTATAAATATTTCACTGATACCGTTCAGCTTGATTCTTCCTATGAAATTACCCCTCAGTTCCGCACCTGCTGTAAGAAGAACCCTACCGTCCTGCGTATAAAGCGTTTTGGCGAGTATTTCTCCTGCCACTATGCTATCTACATTTTTTTTGCGCATCCCAAGCCTCCGGCAAGTTATCTTCAGTAGCAATCAAGTATCCCTATGATTAACGTCCATTTATCACTTATGATGATTTATTTCTATGCTCTACTCAGATATCAGAGATGATTTTGACCTGATATTTGGATTCCTTAATTAGAGAAAATAAATCATAGGCTTTGTAAATTCAATATTAAAAACATTTATTCAAACATAGCAAATATTGTTAACTTGTTCTAATGTTCGACATATTTTTTAAAATTCCTGCCACGAAAAAAAATATTATGGTTTTTCAAGAAATTATGTAAAAATTGATGCTGCAGCCCTATTCAAACAGGCATTCTTTTAGGGCTTCAGACCTATAAAAAGTTTGGATTCACTACTCCGGGAAATAAAAGCTTTGTCCAGGATGGTATGATAAAATAATTCAAAGCGAATGGCAATATGTGGAACGTCTTTTGTGTGCAGATAACTGCATTGGAGCTAATGCCGTCATCAAGTCAATAGCTTTAAATCTCATTGAAAGAGTTGATTATATGCTCTTCAACAATTTTATTTACAAAAAATTCAAAGGGGAATTGAAGGAAACTTTAGACCTTCTAAGATTCTTCAGCGGGAACATTATCCCGCTCTTTTCGGGTCTTAGTATGGATGATATTAATTACAAGACCCATTTTGAGCATAACCTGAGTAATAAAATATACCGGCTGCATTTGTCTGA
The DNA here is from genome assembly GCA_937873555.1 of uncultured Clostridia bacterium. Taxonomy (GTDB): domain Bacteria; phylum Bacillota; class Clostridia; order Acetivibrionales; family CALMWN01; genus CALMWN01. Next base: position 6,728 of record CALMWN010000133.1, on the reverse strand, counting down.
ATACTTTGTATGCTGTGCCTTCTGCAATCACCTTTCAAAAGCACCCTGCCATGAATATTGCTTCTCATGTGGCAGGCAGACCTACATAGAATGCAGCCCACTTTTGCCTGGAATCTTCTCTTTTCTGGACACATATTTCTACACACTTGAAAAAGGCTGCATACCATGGATATTCAAGACGCCCTGTACATTTTTCGAAAGCCTGGATATAAGGAACTACTTCAGAAATTTCGTTTCCGTCAGCACTTCTGTGACAATTGCAAATTACGAGACCCTGGAAGGGTTGTTTTTGGGAGTCTCAAGAGAAAAAAAGCCCTGTCATATTTGTGCATCTGTCAATATTGAAATTTATAAAGCATGTGCCAGGGATGGGAAGAATGCCGGTAATACACCCTGCGGCGAAATTATTAACAAAATAGCCGACAAATACAATGCCATCCCCGGAATGATAATATATGCATAACAGAGCAAGTACTTCTAATCCAGCAGCTTTTTAACAACTGCAAGCACATTATCCTGCAAAGCCTGCAATTTTTTTGAAGCAAGTTCATGGTTTTTATCGGATACTCCGTAATATATCTTTATCTTTGGCTCTGTCCCCGATGGCCGGATACAGAACCACGAGCCGTCTGCCATCTCATAATACAGCACATCCGATTCAGGAAGTGACAAAACTTCTTTTCTGCCATTATCCAACTGGTATCTTTCTTTGTGCAGATAATCCCTAAGTGCCGCAACTTCAGAACCATTGAAGCTTGCAGGTCTTTCTTCCCGAAGCCTGCTCATGGTGGATTTTATTTTTTCCACTCCTTCTTTTCCCGCCAGAGTATATGATGTAATACCCTCAAAGTAATACCCATACCTGCTGTATATCTCCTGAAGCCCTTCATACAGGGTCATCCCTCTGGATTTATAATATGCTGCCATTTCCGCCACGAGCATGGATGTTACGACTCCGTCCTTATCCCGTGCAAAAGTACCTGCAAGGTAGCCATAGCTTTCTTCAAATCCAAACAGGTATTTTTTATCTCCTTGCTCATCTAAAAGTTTTATCTGCTCTCCTATAAACTTGAAGCCTGTCAATACCTCTACAAGTTCAACCTCATAGTACTGTGCGATCCTTCTTGCCAATTCGGTAGTGACTACCGTCTTCACAGCGAAGGAATTTTCCGGCAGTTTCCCCTTTGCCTTTTTTTGTGACAGGATATATTCGAGTAGAAGGCAGCCCGTTTGGTTTCCAGTAAGAACAACATATTCCCCTCCTGCATTCCGTACAACCACCCCTACCCTGTCGCAATCAGGGTCTGTCCCTATTATCAGATCAACATTCTCACGCCCTGCCAGATCGATTGCCAGTTTGAATGCATCCCTTTCTTCCGGATTTGGAGACTTGACCGTTGAAAAGGATGGATCGGGAAGCTCCTGTTCCCTGACAACCAGTACATTCTTAAAACCGGTTTCGGCAAGTATTCTTCTAACCGGCTTATTTCCGGTACCATGGAGCGGAGTGTATACTATTTTGAATTCACCGGCCATTCTTTCGATTATGTCTTTATTTATTGACAAGGTCTTCAGTTTTTCCATAAACACATCGTCAATCTCTTTTCCGATAATCTTGAGAAGGCCGGATTCAATTGCCTGATCCTTTTCCATGACCGTGACTTTTGTAATATCCGATATGCTTTCTATTTCCTCCAGTACTGAATTGGATGCTTCCAGTGGAAGTTGTCCCCCGTCTTCGCCATAAACCTTGTATCCGTTGTATTCCTTCGGGTTGTGGCTTGCAGTGACAACTATGCCCGCGGTTGCTTTCAGCTGTCTTACGGCGAACGACAGCTCAGGCGTTGGTCTTAATTCATCAAAAAGGTATGCCTTTATTCCGTTTCCTGCAAAAACCTTTGCTGCTTCAAGAGCAAATTCAGGTGATTTGTTCCTGCAGTCGTAAGCAATAACAATCCCTCTTTTTTTATGTTCTTCACCTTGTTTTGATATATGAGCTGCAAGCCCCTGGGAAACCTTCCTGACTGTGTAGATATTCATCCGGTTTGTCCCGGCTCCGATAATTCCTCTCAAACCCCCGGTGCCGAATTCCAGGTCCTTGTAGAAACGCTCTTCTATTTCCTTCGGATTATCTCTGATATCCTCCAGCTCTTTTCTTGTATCATCATCAAAGTAAGCATTATTCAACCAGAATTCATATTTCTCCCTGCTTCCCATTTGAATCCTCCTTTAGAAAATCTGTCAGCACTCTTTTTTATAGAAAAACGTTCACCACTTGCAAGTTTCCTATTATATGAAATATCAAGGCATTATACGCTACATAGTATACCACAATTGTCGCATGTTAAAAACCAAAATTTAGTTAAAAAAAGGAGATTGAACAAGCAATCCCCTTTTTTATAAATTATAACTACTTTGTTAAAATTTAAATGTCCCGATATTTATAATATTATACAGATTAGTCCCCCGCTACCCTCATTAATTATTCTTTGTAATGTTTCCTGGAGCTTCAGCTGCGCATCTTCAGGCATCCTGTGCAGTTTGTTCTGCAGACCCTCACTCACAAGCTCATGCAGGGATTTGCCAAATATGTTTGACTCCCATATTTTCCGCGGGTCACTTTCGAATTCCTTCAGCAGGTAATTGACCAATTCCTCAGACTGCTTTTCCGTACCTACCAGCGGAGCTATTTCGGTCTCTATGTCAGCCCTGATCATATGTATTGATGGAGAACTCGCTTTGAGGCGCACTCCGAATTTATTTCCCTGCTTGATAATTTCCGGCTCCTCAAGTGACAATTCATCCATTTGCGGCATTACTATCCCATACCCTTTTACCCTGACTTCGTGAAGTGCATATTCGATCTTTTCATAATCCTTCTTTACTTTTGCAAGGTCCCTCATCAGGCCGATCAGCCTGTGATCTCCATCGATCTCCAATCCTGTCATATCGCTGAGTATTCTGTAGAATAAACCCTCGGGAGCGCTCAATTCTATCAGGGCTTTTCCCTCCCCAAGGTTTATACCTTCCACATTTGCTTTTCTGATAAACTCATATCCGGCTAATTTCCCGATTGAGTCCTTTACTTCCCTGATTTTTCTTATATCCTTGAAAGTACTTTTAACAGCCTCCATAAGATCGACCTTCAGCCAATGGTCTTCTTCAAGGGCCTCCATCCACCTGGGTATGTTTATACCTATTTCGCATACCGGGAATTCATACAGGATTCTTTCCATGATGGCATCCACATCTTCATTTCTGAATTGGGCACAATTCAGGCACAGCACCGGAACAGAGTACTTTTCTTCAAGGGCTTCCCTTAAAGCCGTAGTATCATTGTCATATGGCCTGACGGAATTCAGAATCATCACAAACGGCTTGTTGATTCTTTTAAGTTCGTTGACAACGCGTTCTTCCGCTTCTACATAGTCTTCCCTCGCAATATCCGTTATGCTGCCGTCGGTAGTTATTACGAGGCCTATGGTGGAATGCTCGTTTATAACCTTTTTCGTCCCGAGCTCCGCTGCTTCACCGAAAGGAATCTGGTAATCATACCAGGGAGTGGAGACCATTCTCGGCGCATTGTTTTCAAGGTATCCAAGAGCCCCTCTGACGAGGTAGCCTACGCAATCGATCATTCTTACTTTAAGTTTGACATTGTCATCTACAATTATTTCAACAGCCTCATTTGGTATGAACTTGGGCTCGGTTGTCATTATAGTGCGGCCGGATGCACTCTGCGGCAGTTCATCCTTTGCCCTTTCCTTCTGGTATGCGTTCTCTATATTGGGAATTACCAGTAAATCCATAAAGCGCTTTATAAAGGTTGATTTACCTGTTCTGACCGGCCCTACGACACCTATGTAAATATCCCCCTGTGTTCTTTCAGCTATTTGCTGGTAAATGTTGATATTTTCCACCCGCAAACCCTCCTTACTTTATTTTAAAAGAATTGTACAATTCATGAGAATGCATAACTATATGATTTATGATTAATCTTAGTTTTATGCTTTTTATCACAAAGACCGCAATATCAGTCAAAAATATCTGGTACTACCATATTCTCTATACTAAATATATGTCTGTCTTCTGTTAATATTACAAAAAAAGTGAGCCGTTTTATTTGCTCACTTTCTGGTTTACTATTGGAGATGTGGGTGGACAGAGTCGTCCTCCCCTACATTCCATATCAAATTCATTTTGTTTACATAATTCTGATAAATTTATTTATAACCAAACACTGCTATGGACAACATCTTCAATTTCATGGGTCTTGCTTCTCATCATCAAATCTGCAACAGCAAGCTTTGGGTTCTTGCCGTTGAACAGGATCTCATAAGCCTCGGCTGTTATCGGCATTGATACATTCATTCTTTTAGCCAGTTCATACGCAGGCCTGGTGGTTGAAACCCCTTCTACGACCATTTTAACTTCCTCCAGCGCATCTTTTAAGGTTTTGCCCTGCCCGATCAGTATCCCTGCACGTCTGTTCCTGCTGTGCATACTGGTACAGGTAACAATCAAATCACCTATGCCGGCAAGCCCGCCAAAGGTCTGCGCGTTTGCGCCCATAGCCACCCCGAGCCTTGAAATTTCTGCAATTCCCCGGGTCATCAAAGCCGCTTTGGTGTTGTCTCCGAAGCCAAGACCATCTGAAATTCCGGCGCACAGCGCAATAATATTTTTAAGGGCACCGCCAAGCTCCACCCCTACAATGTCGGGATTGGTATAAACCCTGAACTTGGGTGACATAAATATATTCTGGATAAACTCGGCAGCATACCTTTTTTCGGATGCAGCAACATAAGCTGAAGGTATGTCCCTTGCAAGTTCTTCCGCATGACATGGCCCTGAAAGCGCTACAAACTGCGCATTCGGGATTTCCTGCGCGATAACCTCCGAAGGCCGTAGCCCTGTTGCTTCCTCCAGACCTTTGGAAAAGCAGGCAACAACCCTTTCATCCTTTATGTATCCGGCCATTTTTACGGCATTCTGCCTGATAGTCTGTGTGGGTATAACCAGAACAACAAGCTCCGAATCCTTTAAAGCCTCTTCCATATCTCCTGTGCAAACTACCCCCTCGGGTACCATGATTCCGGGAAGTTTGTCGATTTGCTCCCGCATCCTGTTTATCATTTCCACTTCTTCTTTCAGAAATGACCACATTTTTACGGAATGCCCGTTTTTCGCAAGAAGGATTGAAGCGGCAGTGCCCATACTGCCGGCACCTATTACGGAAATTCTCCTTTTAACCAATTTTATTCCTCCGATTTATCTCTCTTTGCCAAAACCTGTAAGTATTATCAGCAGCCAATAAGTTCAGCTATGTACTAATAAAAATCAACCTGTCTTTTTTTGCCCAAGCTTTGACTCGGTGCCTTCAAGAATCCTTTTGATGTTGGCCTTATGCCTTATGATTGCCATCAATCCAAGTATAAGGGCAAACAATGCAAACACATAAGTTTCATTGAAGACGGGTATCAGGGAAACAACAGGGAATAATGCTGCCCCGATAATGGACCCCAGGGATACATATCTTGTAATTGCCACTATTATCAGAAATACTCCGAATAATACCAGACCGATTTTCCAGTTCATCATCAATATAACCGAAAAGGTAGTGAGAATACCTTTCCCGCCTTTAAAGCCGAAGTAAACAGGCCAGTTATGCCCAAGAATGGCTGTTATTCCTCCAACCATCAGTCCCAGGTAGCCGATTCCCGGAACCTCCCCGACAAGGTACATTCCTATAAGGCATGAAATTATACCTTTAAGAATATCACCTATAGTGACAAGAATTGCAGCGGTCTTTCCCAAAGTCCTGAGCGTATTCGTCATTCCCGCATTTCCGCTTCCATGCTTCCTGACGTCCACTCCATAAAACCTTCCCACAATAATAGACGTATTGGCACTCCCCAGAAGATATCCCACAAGTGCCACAAATACAAGCTTTAACGCCAGAATCATACCATTCACCCCTGCATATACGATTTGGAATAAACACAAGATACATAAAAAGACCTTTGAAGTTTTCATCATGAAAAATATTACTTGTCTGGATTCAAGTCTTAGTATAACAGTCAGGCTGTATTTAATCAAGAGCAGTTAAAAATCCGGGTGTGAACCCGGATTATATTCAATCGCTTTCCTTCTGTCTGTGTATGAACCTGATTGGAGTGCCTTCAAAGCCGAAGCTCTTTCTTAAATGGTTCTCCAGATACCTTTCATACGAATAATGCATCAATTCGACATCATTGACAAATATCACAAAAGTAGGCGGCTTGACACCCGATTGCGTCATATAATAAATTTTCAGCCGCTTTCCCTTGTCTGATGGAGGTTGGACCATCGCTACGGCTTCGTTTACAAGGTCATTCAGCATACCTGTCGATATCCTGAAGGCAGCCTGGTCTGCAACAAACTTGATGAGCTCGAACAGTTTATTGACCCGCTGCCCCGTCTTTGCAGAGATAAAAACCACAGGTGCATAGGTCATAAAGCCAAGCTTTTCCATAACAGTTTTCCGGTACTCTTCAAGGGTTCCGGTCGATTTCTCCACCAGGTCCCACTTGTTGACCACAATTATGGAGGCCTTGCCCTGATCATGCGCATAGCCGGCTATCTTGGTATCCTGTTCAGTGACACCGTCAACGGCATCTATCATTATGAGACACACGTCAGCCCTTTCGACAGCAGTCCATGAGCGCAGTGTGCTGTATCTCTCTATG
>CALMWN010000132.1 GCA_937873555.1 uncultured Clostridia bacterium | reverse complement strand
GCTCGACCCCGGGAATTGGCATAAGTGCCAAAGCCTCCTGTTGCAAGCATAAGCTGTTTGTCTGCCGTACGGTATTCTGGACGCAGGCAATCCGGACTGAGGATTACCACCTTGTTTTCAAGGCTTTGACTGTTATCCTTTGGGATGCAGTGCTCTATAGCGAAGGGCTCCAACGGAACAGTAATTTTATCCCGTTCGGCCTTTGCCTCCTCAAGCTGAGCTGTAACACGGCTGCTGAACTCAGTCATCATTTCAAGATAATCCGCACTTCCTGATGCATTTGAATATTGCTCCAGCCCCAAAGGATTATCCCAGGTGCAATTGCATACCATATACGGACAGTCGGCTTTTTTCTTATCCACAGCAAAAAGTATTTCTTTATCTCCAACATGGATGGCATACTTTACCTCGTAGGTATCCACCCTGCGTTTATTTTCATCCATCATCATTTTCACTCCCATCAGGTCTGCTGACAGAGAAAGGGCGGTGCTTCCTCCCTTTCTCTGCATGACCTATTATTTCTTTTTCTTCCGGCTGCGCAGATATACTGCACCGCCTATAATCACAAGACAAAGTATGGCAGCCAGTATTGTTTTAAGTTCTATTCCAAACACCTCCAAGTGAATGCTTTTTCCATTTTCAGCACATCAGGCTATTTACAACTGCTGCAAGGCTATATATAAGGAAGCCTGCAAATAAAAACACGGCAAGAGGAATGCTTTTCTTCCTTGCCAACCTGGTATAAGCGCAGGCAGGGAGCATGGCAAAAAACAGAATGGCAGCAAGGGCATTCAAGCCAAAGTAAAATCCCAAAGCAGATGTCAGCTTGATGTCACCACCGCCCACACCGCCATATTTCACAGCAAGAAGCAGCAGGCAAAGACCTGGCAGCAGAAATCCCTCAATCCGCTGAACCAGGCCTGGATAAGGAAAAAGGAAAGCAGATGCTATACCCAGTATAAGAATGGCTATCCATGTCCAATCGGGTATAATCCGCTTCCTGAAGTCTGTAACCGCTGCCCACAAAAGAGGTATGGCACAAAGCAGCACTTCAATTTCCTGTGGTAACGTCATCGGAATACATACTTTCTACTACATGAATTTTTAGCTCCCCTCCGGTTATCCACCGGGACAGTGTTCCGCCGGGTGTATGTACATCCGTGACAAGAAGCTGCATGATGTAGTCCCTGTTATCGGGGAACCAGATGGGTATATACTGCTTCCTGTAGAGAAAGGGGGAGGCGGGATTTTTATTGAATACAAATTTACTGTCTTCCCTGACTAAGGGAATGGCAGTTTCATAGCGATGCTCCGGCAGATAGACTTCCGCTGTCTGTGGTACGGTAATCAACTCCGATCTGTCGTAGTTGGTATTTACAGCAGCCGTTACAGTAATGGAATAGCCATAGCCCGATTTGAGATAACCCTTTGATTTTGTTTCATAGTCCAATCTGGCAGTTACCCACAGCTCAGCATAGAATTGCTTCCATACAAATTGACCGTTTTCATAGCGCTGTTCCCACCAGGTAACCCTGGGCTGCTCGTTTCTTTGCGGTGGTGTGGGAATCACCATTCTCTCTGTAGGTGCTTCATATGCCACATTCTCGATCACAGCCTTCCGGGTAAAGGTATAGTTATCCATAGTGCTTTCATTCTTAAGTGTGCTCTGCGGATTGATTAC
>CALMWN010000131.1 GCA_937873555.1 uncultured Clostridia bacterium | reverse complement strand
TGAAAATACTCATGAGCTTATAGAAAAGGCCAGACAGGGGGATAAAGACTCACAGGCCAGGCTGGTGGAGAAAAACATCGGTCTGGTTTGGAGCATAGTAAAAAGATTCCAGAATAGAGGCTACGAGACGGATGATCTCTTTCAGATCGGAAGTATAGGTCTTATAAAGGCAATCAACAAATTTGACAGTTCTTTTGATGTCAGATTTTCCACCTACGCAGTTCCAATGATCATTGGCGAAATTAAAAGGTTTATAAGGGACGACGGCATGATAAAGGTCAGCCGCTCCTTGAAGGAAACTTCAAACAAGGCAAGGATAACAAAGGAAATAATGAGCAAGGAATTGGGAAGAGAGCCATCCATCAATGAAATAGCAGTGAGGTTGAATATTGCGCCTGAAGAACTGGTAATGGCTTTAGAAGCAGGTTGCTCTCCCGAATCGCTCTACAACACTGTAAAGGAAGGAGACAGCTCACCTATATTGCTTATAGACAGAATTAACGATGACGAAAACAGCAGGGAAGTTGACATTATCGACAGAATTGCCCTAAGGCAGGTGTTGGATTCACTAAGGCCACGTGACAGACAGATTATCATCCTAAGATATTTCAAGGAAAAAACACAGGTGCAGATAGCAAAAATGCTTGGCATATCACAGGTTCAGGTATCAAGAATTGAGAAGAAGGTGCTGGAGGATATCAGGAAAAAGATCAGCCTCAGTTGAAAGATTTAACCGTATATGTAAAACTACTTTTAAACAATATATTTTTGTATATTGTTTTTTTATTTGTTTAATACTATCCACGAAGGTATTTGGAAATGCATATTGATACCACGGGAGCGTGCTGAATGACAGGGATGTATCTAAGATACAAGATTATTTTCATCATATTGGCAATCATTATGTTAATAGCAATATTATGGCTGGTTTTATCCGGTCAGCATATCAATAAAATTCCTTCCAGGGGAGTTTTTGTTTTTGAGTCGTTCAGATACAACAGCTTTTTCAACACAAAGTCAGTGATTTGATTCCATAAAAGATTAACTGGAGTGAATAAAAGTGAATAAGAACTACACAAAAAAAGAATACCAGGTATACGTGGAAAGTAAGACTCCGAAATCCAAGCACGTGAGAAATATTGCGAGAGCGTTCCTGATAGGAGGCCTAATATGCGTTTTGGGGCAATTCATCAGCAATTTCTTGAAAAACAAGGGGCTTGATACAGAAAATGCTTCAAATCTTACTTCGTTAATACTTGTTTTTTTAGGAGCGCTATTTACAGGGTTGAATGTATATGACGAACTTGGGAGGTATGCCGGAGCCGGATCAATAGTTCCGATAACCGGATTTGCAAATTCAATAGTGTCGCCTGCGATGGAGTTCAAGAGTGAAGGGTATGTGTTGGGTGTTGGAGCAAAGATGTTTCTAATAGCCGGGCCCGTACTTGTATATGGGATTTCTGCATCTGTTGCCGCGGGCATATTATATTATTTGTTAAAGTTTTAAATATTATAGCATATATGACGAAAACTTAGGGGTGAATTTATGCCGGGGAAAAGGATTGGAAAACAAACAGTCAAGCTGCAGAATCCCCCCAGTATCATATCGGGTGCTGCGATAGTCGGAAAAAAGGAAGGAGAGGGACCTCTCAGGACGTATTTCGATAATATTATTGAAGATGAAAAGTGGGGGGAGAAAACCTGGGAAAAGACTGAAAGCAAGCTGATCCGTGAGACCCTGGCTCTGATATTGAGCAAAGCAGGAAAGTCTGCCGGTGATATCAACTACATCATAGCCGGAGATTTGTTGAACCAATGCATTGCTGCAAATTTTGGGCTTAGAGAATCAGGTGTGCCTTTTCTGGGTGTCTACGGAGCATGCTCCACAATGGCAGAGTCCATGAGTATCGGCTCAATTCTTATTGACGGAGGTTTCGCCGACAATCTTGTCTGTCTTACTTCGAGTCATTTCTGTTCAGCTGAAAAGCAGTTCAGATTTCCTTTGGAGCTCGGGTCCCAAAGACCACCGTCGGCGCAATGGACCGTTACCGGGGCCGGCGGAGTACTTCTTTCCAATCAGGGTGCCGGGCCGTATATAACACATGTTACAACCGGGAAAATTATTGATATGGGAATAAAGGATGCGAACAACATGGGTGGTGCCATGGCACCTGCTGCTGCCGATACCATTATGGTGCATTTCAAAGATACCGGGCTTTCACCGGACAGCTATGACCTGATTGTAACCGGAGACCTTGGAAGTATAGGAAGAGAAATATGCGATGAACTTTTAAAGATTGAAGGAATTAATATAAATGACAGGTTTAACGACTGCGGGCTTATGATATTTGACACTAAAAAGCAGGATGTGAATGCAGGTGGGAGTGGATGCGGGTGCAGTGCCTGCGTTTTTAGCGGGTTTATTTTCCAGGAAATGCAAAAGGGCAGTTTGAATGAGGTGCTTTTTGTTGCAACCGGGGCCTTACTCAGCCCTATCAGCACTCAACAGGGAGAGTCAATACCATGCATCGCACATGCCGTAAGCATAAGCAGGAGTTTGTGAATTTGCAAAAGTAATGAATTACACAGCGCGACCGGGGGGATTCTGATTGAATTATGTATATGCTTTTATTGTTGGTGGGATTATCTGTGCCATAGGACAGGTATTGATTGATAAAACAAAGCTTACCCCCGCCAGGATACTGGTGATATTTGTAACATCAGGAGCCATACTTACTGCGGTGGGTATCTATCAAAAACTGGTTGATATCGGAGGCGCAGGGGCGACCGTTCCTCTTACGGGATTTGGATATACTCTTACTAAAGGAGTGTTCAAGGATGTGGACAGGTACGGTTTGCTGGGTGCCTTCACGGGAGGAATCAAAGCGACGGCTGCCGGCATTACTGCTGCCATCTTCTTTGGTTATCTGGTCTCAGTGATATTTGCACCTAAGGCAAAAAGATAAGGGAGGAACATAATGGATAAGAGAAAGGTGATTCTTGTAACAGATGGGGACAGGGTTGCCAAAAAAGCCGTGGAAATTGCTGCTGCCAATATTGGCGGCAGGTGTATTTCTGCATCGGCAGGAAACCCCACGGAATTAAAAGGTGAAAAGATAGTCGAGATGATAATGAAAGCAGACCATGATCCTGTTGTTGTGATGGTTGATGACAAGGGCATGAAAGGTGTCGGCTCAGGTGAAGCTGCCATGGGAGTCATATTGAAGGATGAAGGTGTTGAAGTTTTAGGTGTGGTGGCGGTTTCCTCAAATGGAAGGGATTGTAACGGGCTCGAGGTTTCCTGCTCCATTACAAAAGACGGTCGGGTTATTGAAGGTGCAGTGGATAAGTACGGCAACGATGCAGGTGCGGAAGTTATCTGCGGTGATACATTAAGCATACTGACAAGTAAAAAGAATCTGGTTATTGTGGGCATTGGCGATCCCGGAAAGATGGACTACAAGGATGAAACCGAAAAGGGCTCTCCCATAACCACCAGAGCACTCCAGGAGATAATGCTAAGAAGCGGCTACAAGCATTAGGCCGGTATTAATCACGTAAAATAATCTATGACCGCTTCAGGAAACCCGTATGAAATGAGAGAGTATATATACTCTCTCATTTCTGAGGCTTTTCCCCTTGGATAGACATATTTGAACCTTCCGGATTTTCCCCATTTCATCAAAAAATTTTTAATTCTTTACTGCCGGACGCAATTAATTTAAAATAAAATGGTGGACTTTGGTAAAAAGGAAGGATAGTGAATATGAGCAGGGTTGTTATTGAAAAATGTGCGGACTATCAGTATGAAAACGTGAAAGAAGTAATCAAAAGTCTGTTCGACAGTCTCGGTGGAATAGAAAAGTATGTTAAAAAGGGTACAAAGGTGGTGCTAAAGCCGAACCTGATAATGAAGAAGCGCCCGGAGGAGGCTGCAACCACTCATCCCACGATTATACAGGCAGTTTCCGAAATGGTTATTAATGCGGGAGGTACAGTGACTATAGCTGACAGTCCCGGGGGTTTGTACTCGGAAAAAAGGCTTAAGGGAGTTTATTCGGCATGCGGTGCTGAAAAGGCGGCGAAGAACTCCGGAGCCAGGCTCAACTTTGACCTGGATGAGGTTGACATACCTGTACCGGGGGGTAAGTACCTCAAAAGGGTCACTGTGATTAAACCATTGGTTGATGCAGATGTGATTATAAACCTGCCCAAACTGAAATCCCATGGGCAAATGATTTATACGGGAGCGGTGAAGAACATGTTCGGAGCCGTACCGGGCGCCCTGAAGGCTGAATACCACCTCCGGATGCCAAAGTACGAGGAATTTGCCGATGCATTGATCGATATTTTTCTTAGCGTCAAACCCCATATCAATATTATGGATGCTGTTGTGGGGATGGAAGGAAAGGGCCCTACAGCAGGCAACCCTATAAAAACAGGGGCGATACTGGCCGGTGAAAATGCTTTCGAACTGGATTTTGCCGCTTTGAAAATTATAGATGCCAACCCCATGGATATTCCAATAATCAACAATGCTGTGAAAAGAGGGCTTTGTACTAAGGATTTCAATACCATAGATCTTAAAGGGGAAGAAATAGAGAAGCTTAAGGTACATGATTTCAATCTTCCACAGGTTGGAGCATTGAAGGTGATAGAATTTTTCGACAAGGGAATATTGAATGTGCTTATGAATTCACTGAAACCCAAACCCGTATTCAACCACAAGATTTGTGTCGGCTGCTCGGATTGTGCCAAAAGCTGCCCTGCCGGTATTATTGTTATGAAGGATAAAAAACCCCATGTAGATTTGACAAAATGCATACGCTGTTTTTGCTGCCAGGAGCTCTGCCCTGCCAAAGCTGTAGACATAAAAAGACCTGCCATTACAAAATTAATATTTAAAAAGAAGAAAAAAGTATAATTATAAGAAGGATTTTTACCAGTGTATATAGAATAGAGAAAGATAATAGC
>CALMWN010000130.1 GCA_937873555.1 uncultured Clostridia bacterium | reverse complement strand
TGGCTATAAGGGTCATCTTTACAACAGTTTCCCAATCGCTGTCTTTTTTGGCTCTCGACAGCTGCATCTCCGGAGGATTTGGGTCGACTCCCTCCTTGCAGTTTTCCTTCACCCATTTTAAGGCTTTTTTATACTCATCCTTGTCGTATATCTCTTCATCAATTCTTCTGATGAATTCCGACATATCTATGTATTCATTTCTTATTCCGAGGTAATCCTGGAAGAATGCTTCATTTACAATTGAACCCGCGATACCCATTGAGACCGAACCCATTGAAAGATAGGATTTGCCTCTCATTGTTGCTACCGCAAGGCCTGCTTTTGCAAACTGGAGTATCTTTCCTTTAACATCTTCCGGTATTGTTTTGTCTCCTGCATCCTGGACATTTTCGCCATATATGCCATAGGCAGGCAAGCCCTTCTGGTTGTGGGCAGCCAATACTGCCGCAAGGTACACGGCTCCCGGGCGTTCTGTACCGTTGAAGCCCCATACGGCTTTAGGAATTGCAGGGTCCATGTCCATTGTCTCGGCTCCATAACACCAGCATGGAGTTACAGTCAGTGAAACTCCAACGCCTTCACGTGCGAATTTCTCTGCTGTCATGGCAGCTTCTGCCACACCGCCGATGCATGTATCCGCAATTATGCACTCAACAGGCATTCCGTTAGGATGCCTCAGGTTTTCCGATATCAGCTTTGCAGCAGCTTCAGCCATGTCCATGGTCTGCTGTTCAAGTGATTCCCGGACACCTCTGCGTCTGCCGTCAATTGCCGGGCGGATACCTATTTTCGGCAATCCTCCGCTAAGCCTGTTCTTAAAGACACTGTTACTCATTCAATAACCCTCCTCCGATTTGTGATAGCATAATGCAAGGCTGATATTTACTTCACAAGCTCATTTATTCGAGCCGGATATGCAAAATACTGACTTGGCGAAGCCTGCTGCCAGTAAAAGCTTACAATGCATTCCATATATATAATATAAATTCGGACGGCATATTTCAACAAGTATTTTCCCGTTAAATCCCATATTGTTTTGAGAATGCTTTGGATATCTCATATAACTGCTGTATTTCCAAATAGTTGGTGGGTGTAAAATCGTCGTGGTTTTTTGATCTGGTATTGATAATATTTTTACAACCTTCAAGACTCAAATAGTGCTTGGCATTAACCGGATAAAGCTGCTTTTCTACCAGTGAGGCAATACTCAGGAAATTTAACAGGTGTCTGGCTTCTTCCGGCTTGCTTGCCCAATTTCTGAAAAACCGGACATACAAATCAGGATGGAAATTCGCCATTACACCGCTATATCCGGCTACTCCCAGCTTCAATGTTTCAAGAAGCATAAATGGCCTGCTCCACAATTTCAGGTTTAAGATTGTCCATTACTGCCTTGCCTACACCTGTACAATATAAAGGGGCCTTTATCCCTATAACTGTAAAGTGATTTTAAGAGAGATTATTCCCGTATACAAAAAGAGCTCCTTATGCAGGAGCAAAATAGGGGAACTTCAAAAGGTTGTTAATTTATTACCACTTAAATTTCATCCTAAACAAAAATATTTATTTTTTTAAAAGTTCATTGTGTTTTATCCCAGCTTTATCCACATTAAATCAACAGGTTGTTGATTTAATTACATTTATTGGGACTTTTTGAAGTAATTATAGCTCAGGTCCTGTCGAAATCGACATAAATCATCTATATACTTTACGATAAACATATTACAATTTTTTTTGATATCGTAAAATGTTTACCTTGATTCATTGAATACGCAAAGAACTTTTTTGATGCATAAACTGCATATGGTTCAAGGGCAGTTTATTAATTAATGTCTTTCGCGTATTCAATATGTTATACTTTTTTCCAGATTTATTAAGCCGCTTCTATGTTTAGGGCCTGTCATACATTTAACAGATTATCAATTGCCGGCTGGTTAAATCCTATAATAATACTGCCGTTTATATCAAGCACGGGAACCCCTCTCTGCCCGGACTTAACCACCATTTCCATGGCTGCATTCCTATCCGCCGATACATCTATGTCCTCGTACGGGATATTTTTTGATGAAAGATACCTCTTTGCCATTGTACAATACGGGCAAGACGGTGTTGAATATACCTTTACTGACATTTGCTCCACCTCCGGAATAATTTATTTATTATATTATATACCCCCTGTGGGTATGTGTAAACATATTTTTATAATAAAATATAAATAAATTTAACCGTAGTGTTATCAACGGAATAATTACCTTTCCGGAAGTATCCGAAGCATACGTCTCAATGTTATTGCATGTAGATCAGCTTTTCCAGGGCAGGTTCCACCTTCAGTATTCCTTTCAGCTGCCTGTATTCATCCAGCAGTCTTTTGACCGGACTTCCTGTCTTTTCAGCTTTCAGCATGAGATTCTTCGGTGTTTCAAGAGGAGAAATATATTCAACTATCGAAACCCTATATCCAAGTGATTCCAGCAGCAAGGCCCTCATACCGTCCGTCAGCACATCCGCCATCCTTGCTTTCAGGACACCATGTTTCAATACTGCTTCAAAAGGCTTGTATGAATACTGGTTCAGCAATTCTCTATGACAGCACGGTACCATTACCATGGTTTTTATATTGTTGTTTACCGCCAGCGCGATTGCTTCATCTGTCGCCGTATCGCATGCATGGAGGCTTATAACAAGATGTATCTCCCTATTTGCCTTGTAGCTTCTGATATCGGTATTTTTGAACTCCATGTTGTTATAACCCAGGTTATTGGCAATTTTTTTGGATGCTTCCACTACAGCACTTGAATAATCAAGCCCGATAAAATAGCACGGCTTTTTTAAAACTTCCTTTATGTAATAGTTAAGTACAAATGTCAGATATGACTTCCCACATCCGCAGTCAAGGACTGTAATGGATTCATAACTGTCGGAAAGCTCTTTTAGCATGTCGCTTATCAGTTCTACAAAATGGTCGATCTGATTGTACTTTCTTATCATATCGTTTTTTATCTTGCCATCACTGCTCAAAATCCCTATTTCCTTAAGTAAGGCATCTGCCTTGCCGATTTTGATAAGGTAATCCCTGCTACTTATCTGTGAGGTCTCATAATGAGGCTTGAATTGGGCTTCTGGTTCTGTCTCCCTGGTCCTCATGCGGACATTTTTATTATCCGCCTCAATGAATATGGTACTGCCTCTTTCCTCATAGGTAACCAGCAGGCTTTCATAACTCTGGGCAAATTTTGACAATCTCGCCGCAAGCCATGCTATTTCCAGTATTTCCGTGTTCCCATTGAAATTAAATTTAATTCTGCCGTTTTCCAGTGATATATGTGCAGGAAAATCCTTTGTACCGGACTTGTAAACTACAGTTATCTTCTTGAAAAACTCGCGGTTGTCACTCAATCTCTGCTCAAGTCCTGCAAGGAACATCTCCAGCTTTTGAATACTCTGCCTGTTCATATTGATTCGTCTATCCCCTGACCTTTCAGCATATTTATCTCCTCAGCCGTCAGTTCCCTGCACTCTCCTGTTTGCAGGTTTTCATCCAGCTTAAGGCCTCCCATTGCCATACGCCTTAAATATTTGACTTTTTTGCCTACCGCCTCAAACATCCTTTTAATCTGGTGAAACTTGCCTTCCATTATGACAACCTCGACCTCGGAGTGCTCTCCCTGCCTGATTATTTCAAGCCCGGCAGGCAATGTCCTGTATCCGTCATCAAGTGTTACTCCCTTTTTGAAACGGTCAGCATCGTCTTCTGTCACATTCCCGGCTATCAAGGCATAATACCTTTTTGGCACGTGCTTTTTCGGAGATAATAGTTCATGCGCCAGCCGGCCGTCATTTGTCATCAACAGCAGCCCTTCGGTATCAATGTCCAGCCTTCCCACCGGGAAAAGGTCAAAGCATTTGAATTCTTCAGGTAAAATATCAACCACAGTTTTAAGCTTATTGTCAAATGTAGCGGAAACTACTCCCGCCGGCTTGTTCATCATTACATATACGTACTTGCGGTATTTTAAGGTTTCACAGCCTATTTCAATCACACTGCTTTCAGGATCCACATGTAAGCCGCCGTCCTTTGCAACTATTCCGTCCACTTTTACAGTGCCTGCTTTTATGTAATCCTTTATTTCCTTCCTGGTGCCATATCCAAAGTTTGAAAGCACCTTATCCAGCCGTTGTGTATTTCTCACGCTTTCACCTGCTTTCAGCTCATTTTCCGCCAGCCTTTGGGGTAAAGGTTTTTAAGCATGTCTCCCGTCTGCTTTCCCCAGCCGAGCGTATAACCATCCACGCATACTGCGGTAAACCCCTTCTTGCCCTCCAGCATCACTGTCTCACCCTTGAGGTAGCTCAAAACCTCTTTTGAGTGTGACGAAAAATCCAGTACATTCTTTATATTCTCTTTCTTCAATGAAAGAAGCATTGAATGTGAAGGTTCAAATCTGCCGTTGACCAACTCCCCAAGATACCATCCGAATTTTGACACTCTTACACCATCAAGTCCCGGCAGCTGTTCGGGCAGGTAATAGAGATTGTTTCCCTTAATATCAAAGCTGCCCTCGATTTCGATATTGAGATTTTCATCCGCGAATCTGTAAAACGCCTCAATTACAGGATTATTGAGCGTTGTTTTACCAACGGAGGCATTCTTGCCGGACTTGCTGCCTGCATCACCTTTTTTCCCGAGCATTGCTGTAAAATGCCCCTCACCTTTAAGCCTATGCGGCCAAAGCCGTACTGTTTTCTTCAGCTCTTCATTTCCATCCGACCATTCAGGCCTCCCGGCCTCAATTCCGGCGGTCTTTGGAATATCCAGGATCTCGTAATTCTCATGTTCATTTAGAAAAAACGAAATCATTCTTTCATCCTCTTCGGGTGAAAATGTACAGGTGGAGTATACGATACAACCCCCGGGCTTTAACATCCTGTCAACGCTTTGAAGTATGTCCTTCTGCATGGCGGAACACTTTTCACATTTAAATTTCTCCCAGCTTCGCGCCGCCTCTTCATCTTTCCGGAACATCCCCTCCCCGGAGCACGGAGCATCCACAAGTATCCTGTCAAAATACTCCTCAAACCTTAAGGACAGCTTTTCCGGTGTTTCATTCGTAACAACCGCATTTCTGACTCCGCACAGTTCGATATTTTTTACAAGCGCTTTCAGCCTGCTTGCACTTATATCGTTTGCCACCAGCAGACCCTTGCCCTGCATGCCGGCGGCAATCTGCACCGTCTTACCTCCGGGTGCGGCGCAGAGATCCAGTATATTGTCTCCCGGCTGTGCATTAATGACAGCTCCCGGCAGCATTGCACTGGGTTCCTGGATGTAATAAAGCCCGGCATGGTAATAAGGATGCTTTCCGGGATTTTCTTCAGCCGGATAATAAAATCCGTCAATTGTCCAGGGAACCGGCTCCAGTTTGAAGGGCGAGATTCTTTTGAATTCCTCCACATCTATCTTAAGTGTATTTATTCTCAGGCCGTAAAATCTCGGTTCACTGTACGACTCTAGAAAATCACTGTATTCAGCTTCCCCCAAAAGGGTCTTCATTTTATTCAAAAAATCCAATGGTAATTTCATAATACTGCTCCTAGTGCCATTTCACATAATTTATTTTTTCACTGGAGCTATTATAACATACAATTTTTCAGTTAAATAGACTCCTCACCCTTATTGTTAATGTTTACTGTTGTAATTTGTTCTAAGGCATGCTATAATAGTTTTTGCAGTTTATAAGGCCCATTGGTCAAGCGGCCTAAGACACCGCCCTCTCACGGCGGTAACAGGGGTTCGAATCCCCTATGGGTCACCAAAAAAGCTATCTCATTCGAGATAGCTTTTTTCATTTTCTAATCCTTTAATATAATCATTTCACCGCTTTGCTTCAACAGGTTGATGCTTGCATTCCTGACATGCTCTGTTGTGAGCTTTTCTGCCCTTTCAGGGTCTCTGTCCATAATTGCCTGTAATATTGCTTTATGCTCCTCCAGAACCTTCTGTGCTCTTCCTGGAGAACTGAAAGATGCGCTCCTGGCTCTCTGGACATAATGATGGAATGTGCTTAACGTATGCATCAGAGGTTTACTCTTGCATGCTTTGTAAATAATCTCATGAAACCTGGAATCGAACCTTAACAGGTGCTGGGTGTCGTTCTTCATTGTATAGAACTCTTCAAACTCCAAAGCTTCCTTCATTTCCTCAAGTTCTTCATCAGTTATCTTTTCTGCTGCCCACCTTGCTGCCAATCCTTCAACCATCATTCTGATGGTATAGATATCTTCAATATCCTTTGAAGAAATACCGGTTACAACAGCTCCCTTGTTGGGTATCGACTGCACCAGCCCTTCCAGCTCCAGCTGCCTTATTGCCTCACGTATAGGGGTCCTGCTCACTCCAAGTTCTTCTGAAAGCTTTATTTCAGTAAGACTTTCGCCGGGTTCAAATTTCCCGTTGAGTATGTCGTTTTGGAGCTGATTAAATACTTTTGCCCTTAATGATTGCGAATAAAGGTCACCTTCACCATGTTCGAGTTTTGCCACTATTGCCCTCCCCCTTCGCAGAGCCTTTTATATACCTTAAGTTTTTATGTGTTTTGTTCACGTGTGTAGTTCAATAATCCCCCAGCAAGTACCATTGCAACCTGTCTTTCTGAAAGTGATACCTTGACTGTGATGTTCCTGTTCTTTGTAACATTCCTGATTATAAGTTCAGAGCCGCCTTTTATCTGCTGCCTTGCATTGTCCAGAACCAGTTCGTCTCCGCTTTCGATGCTGTCATAATCGGCTTCATTTGCAAAGGTCATGGGAATTATCCCGGAATTTACGAGATTATCCATATGAATCCTGGCAAAGGACTTTGCAACAACACCCTTTACGCCTAACTGCAATGGCGCAAGCGCTGCATGTTCACGGCTTGAGCCCTGACCGTAATTGGAGCCGCTGATTATAAATCCTCCGCCATTCTCTCTGGCTCTTTTCGGGAACTCAGGGTCACATGGAGTGAGGCAGAACTCCGACAAATATGGGATATTTGAGCGGAAGGGCAGCAGCTTCGCATTTGAAGGCATTATATGGTCTGTTGTAATGTTGTCTCCAACCTTTATAAGCGCCTTGCCGGAAACTTTGTCCGCCAGTCTGGAATTTATCGGGAACGGCTTTATATTTGGGCCTCTGACTACTTCTATACCTGCTCCCTCTGGTGCCGGAGGCACTACCATGTTGTCATTGATCAGAAACCTGGAGGGCATGCTCACAGAAGGTGCTTCTCCGAATTCCTCCGGGCTCGTCAATACACCGGTAACAGCACTTACCGCAGCCACCTCGGGACTAACGAGGTAAACCTTTGCCGATGCTGTACCTGACCTGCCTTCAAAGTTTCTGTTGAAGGTTCTGAGTGAAACTGCATTTGACGATGGTGCCTGGCCCATTCCAATGCACGGACCGCATGCGGACTCAAGTATTCTTGCTCCTGCCGCAACCATATCTGCCAATGCTCCGTTTTCAGCAAGCATTGTAAGCACCTGCTTGGAACCGGGAGCTATTACGAGACTGACTTCGGGCTTGACCGTCTTACCCTTCAATATCCTTGCAACCTTCATCATGTCCATGAATGAGGAATTTGTGCAGCTTCCTATAGCTACCTGATCAACCTTTATCTTCCCGATATCCTTTACCTTTGCCACATTATCAGGCATGTGCGGCTGCGCTGCCAACGGCTCAAGCTTATCCAGATCTATTTCGATTTCTTCATCATATACGGCATCAGTATCAGGCTTAAGTTCAACCCAATCCTTTTCTCTTTCCTGGGCTTTTAAAAATTCCTTTGTAACTTCATCACTGGGGAAAATTGAGGTTGTAGCTCCCAATTCAGCACCCATATTTGTTATAGTCGCCCTTTCAGGCACGGTAAGTGTTTTGATTCCTTCCCCCGCATATTCTATCACCTTGCCGACTCCTCCCTTGACGGAGAGTATGCGCAGCACTTCAAGAATAATGTCCTTGGCTGAAACCCATGGTTTCAATTTCCCCTTAAGGTTTACCCTGCATACCCTGGGCATGGTCAGGTAGTAAGGGCCTCCGCCCATTGCCACTGCGACATCCAGTCCACCCGCTCCGATAGCAAGCATGCCTATTCCTCCGCCTGTGGGTGTATGGCTGTCAGAACCAAGAAGAGTCATACCGGGCACTCCGAATCTTTCCAGCTGTACCTGATGACAGATTCCATTCCCGGGCCTCGAAAAGTAAATACCGTGTTTTGAAGCAACCGTCTGTATGTACTTGTGGTCATCGGCATTTTCAAATCCTGCCTGAAGTGTGTTATGGTCTATATATGCAACCGATTTTTTTGTTTTGACCCTCGGTATCCCGATGGCTTCAAACTGAAGGTATGCCATTGTACCTGTAGAGTCCTGGGTAAGAGTTTGATCAATTCTGATGGATATTTCCTTTCCGGGTGTCATTTGCCCGCTTACCAGATGATCCTTGATTATTTTTTGAGCCAGATTTAAACCCATTTGTCTTCCCCCTAAACATATAATAAATACTTAATGTAAAATTACAGAGTAAGGTCAAATATTTCCGGTGCCTGTTCACTCAACGCTTTGGCCATTTCATCGTCGCTTATGGAAGTTGTCCTTCCGTTCTGATACTGCGAATCAACCCATTCTTTAATCTTTGCAACTCTTTCATCTTTTTTATCTATTCTCTTGCTGCCTTCAAGCCCAAGGTAGCTGTTTATCCACAATGCGATACCGGCAAGCCCGCATACCTGGTTGATGGCTATTCCTACAGGTCTGTTGAGTATTTTATCGGTATTGAATATGTTATAAATCTCTTCATTCTTTAAAAGCCCGTCTGCATGTATGCCTGCCTGTGTCACATTAAAATGCCTGCCTACGAAAGGAGTCCTCGGAGGAATGGAGTAGCCTATCTCCTTTTCATAGTATTCAGCAATTTCAGTTATTACTGTTGTATCCATACCATCGGTTGTGCCTCTCAATTGCGCATATTCAACAACCATTGCCTCTAATGGCGTGTTGCCGGTCCTCTCACCAATTCCCAGGAGTGAACAGTTTACACTGGATGCACCATACAGCCATGCAGTGGCCGCATTGTCCACAACTTTGTAGAAATCGTTATGCCCGTGCCATTCAATCAATTCGCTCGGGAACCCGGCGTGATGCCTCAAACCGTATATGATACCCGGAACGCTTCTGGGAAGTGCCGCGCCGGGGTAAGATACTCCATAACCCAACGTATCGCATGCACGGATTTTAATCGGTACTCCGCTTTCATCCATGAGCTTCCTGAGCTCCAATGCAAAAGGAACAACAAAGCCATAAAAATCCGCTCTTGTGATGTCTTCCAGATGGCATCTTGGCCTGATACCCACATCTATGGCATCCTTTATAACCGAGAGATAGTCATCCATAACCTGCTTTCTGGTCTTGTTGAATTTTTTAAATATGTGATAGTCGGAGCAGCTAACCAGAAATCCGCTTTCTTTCAGGCCCATATCCTTCGCAAGTTGAAAATCCTTCTTTGTAGCCCTTATCCAACCCGTCACCTCCGGGAACCGGTAACCTTTTTCCTGACATTTGTATACAGCTTCCTTATCTTTATCACTGTAAAGGAAAAACTCACTTTGCCTGATAATTCCATTAGGTCCGCTCATCTTATGTAGAAAATCATAAAGCTGTACAATCTGCTCAACAGTATAAGGTGCTCTGGACTGCTGGCCATCTCTGAAAGTGGTGTCAGTTATCCATATTTCATCAGCAGGGTTCATTGGCACCCTCCTGTGATTGAAGGCACATTTGGGTATCTCTTCATAGTTGTAGATTTCCCTATAGAGATTAGGTTCTGCCACGTCTTGAAGAGAATATCTGTATTGGGTTTGTTCAAGTGTATTTGTGCGCTTATTGAATTCCAGCATGATATTACCCCCTCTTCTATACTATTAAAATAATAGCATTCATGTATATGTGTATAATTGTATACAATTATACAATTGGTGTCAAATAAAAATTGTGAACACTGCAGCTGGTGATTTGCACGAATGTTTGACATTTTGCATGAATGTTTTCCAAATACCGCGATTTATGGAGTAAATAAAAGATATTTTCAGAAAGATTAAAGAGGAGATAAAGAATCAGCCGGAAAGTTCTTTAAAAAGGCTTTGGATTTAAGCCATAATCAGAATTCTTACTTCAACCATAAAGTGTAGGTTGATATTTATTAAAAAACTTTATGCAACACTAATGACTTATAAACCAAGTATCAATTAAAACAATTGAAAATTCCGGAAATATTTAATTCCTTCAGAAGTTTTTCAGTTACTTTACCTGTGACTCCATTAT